>NZ_JBHVJT010000084.1:1815-43186 GCF_042798815.1 Kitasatospora sp. NPDC057738
TCGCGGCCGATAGTCGCGCCTCAGCCCTGTACCAGCAGATTTCGGCGCTTGACAACGTCGCCTGACGAAGGAGCAATTCATGCCGTCCGACGGGCAATTCTTCCGCGAAGCGTGGATCGCCGGTGTGTCGAAGCACTATCCGGGCGAGCCGAAAGCAGGCTATGTCGCCGCATGGGACGAGACTCCTGAGTGGGAGCGGGAGTGCGCCGCCGCCGTCTTCGGCCAGGTCCGTGACTTCATCATCGTGAGCGGCGGCAACACGTCAAAGCTCACCCGGGAGCAGAAGAGCCGATTCGTCGCGACGTGTTGGATCGCTCAGATCCACAAGCACATCGAGAATCCGAAGCCGGGCTACGTCGCTGACTGGGTCGATCTGCCGTCGTGGCAGCAGGAGACCGATGCGGACATCTTCGAGGCGATCGAACGCACTCGTCCTTGAGTATCGCGCTCCACCCCCGCCCCCCGTGCCGATGGGCGGGGGTGGGGCCCGAGGCCGCCGGGTGGGACGGGATGCGTGGGAAGTCGGCGGGACCGACTTCCCACGCAACGGTGGGGGGCGTACTTGCTGCGGGGCCCGGGCCTCACACGAATGACTCGCACTCCGTGTAGTCGTTGTGCTACTTTCCGCATCATCAACAGAACATAGGAGACCCCGGCGGTGGTGACACACCCCGGGGTCGGGCACCAGGAGCAGGACTCCAGATGCAGATTCATCGTAGCGCGCACGTGCGCGCATTCACCGTGCTTCCGAACGGCCTGTTGCAGGACCGGCGGCTGAGTTACACCGCCCGGGGCCTCCTCGCCGACCTCCTCTCCCGTCCGGACGGTTGGCGGGAGGACGGGCGGCAGATGGCGGACAGCAGTCCGCAGGGGCGGGGTGCCGTCCGACGGGCGCTCAAAGAACTGAAGGACGCCGGGTACTACCGGGTCGACAGGGTCCGGATGGCCGACGGAACGGTCCGGTCCGAGGCCCATGTCTTCGACACCCCGCAGCCCGAACCGGCTGTCCCCCGCCCGGCCTCCGGTGGTCGAGGGACCGGCATCACTGTCACCCCTCCCGTAAAGGACCCGGGGCAAGAACCCACCCTCCCGGATGAACGGACGCGGGCCGCCGTGGCCACGCTGTTCCGGGTGATCCGGCCCGAACCCCGTCTGCGCCTCGGCGAGGCCGAGGCGCGAACGCTGGCTCCGCTCGTCGCGCAGTGGCTGGAACGAGGCTGCGACGAAGCCGGGTTGGCCCACGCCCTGCTCCCCGGGCTGCCCCAGCCGATGCACTCCCCCACGGCGATCCTCCGGGACCGGCTGCGGCGCAAGCTGCCGCCGGAACGCCCCGAAGCGCCCCCGCCGACGCCGTACACCGAGTGCGGCCGCTGCCACGATCCGGTGCCCCGGCCGGGAATCTGCCGCGCCTGCGCGGGCCTCGGCGCGAGAACCGTCGCCGTCGGCACGGGAGCCCCCGCCACCCCCGGCGGCGTCGCCCGGGCCCGCTCGGCCCTGCGCGGGCGGCACGAACCGCTCATCGCGGCGGGCAGCGGCTGACCGCCGCACGCCCTGCGCCGGTTCAGCGCTCCACGGCCCCTCCCCCGGTTGCGGTCCCGCTACGGGCGGGCGCCGGGGCCGGGGCCGGCGAACAGCTCCCCGAACGCCCGTCGGTCGCCGCTCCTCCATCGGGCCCGCTGTGACGGTTGCACGCTCCCACCTGTCCGCACGGGCCGCCGGGTTCCCACCGGAGTACGGCAAAGGCCCCGACGAACCCGGTGGTTCGTCGGGGCCTCCGCCGCCGGCCGGTCGGGCCGCCAGGCGGTCAAGCCGCCAAGCCACCAAGCCGGTCAGGCCGTCAGGCGCACTTGATGTCGCGGTTCACCACGGCCATCCCGGCGACCTTCGCGCCATCCACGGTGAACTCGTACTGCCAGCCCTGCTGGCCCTCGACCGGCAGCACGTACTTGCCACTCTTGTCCTGCTGGAGGCCCTTGGCGCCGTACGCCTGCTGGAGCGCCTCCAGGGTGGAGCCGGCGCTGATGCCCTCGGCCGTCTTCGCCTCCGCCGGGGCGGCCAGCTCGCGCAGGCCCGCCTCCGCGAAGGAGACCCGGCCGGTGGTCAGGTACGCCTTGTCCTTGGCCTCCTGTGCCACCCTCAGGTCGACCAGGGCCATCGTCGAGTCGGCGATCAGCTTGGCGGCGGCGGCCGAGTCCTTGGCCCCGGCGGCCGAGCCCGCGGCGGCGGCCGCCGCGTCCTTGGCAGAGGCGTTCGGCGGCAGGGTGCCCGCCGGGGCGGGCGCCTTGCCGCTGGCCGCGTCGGCCTTGGCGCTGAGGTCCTTGTAGCGGGCCTCGGTGGCCGCCTCGGCGGCCATCCGGGCCTGGTCCGGTGCCGGGCCGCCCTTGTAGACGAAGTCCGTGCAGCCGCCGAGCAGCGAGACCGGTGACGGCTCCAGGGCGCCGGTGGCCAGCCCGGCCTCCTTGGCCATGCCCGGCTTGAGCCCCTGGTACCCAGCCGCCGCGAAGGCCTCCGGGCCCTTCGTCGTCGGCGCCGCCGAGGGTGCCGCAGCGGCGCCCTCGGCCTTCGCCGAGTCCTTCTTGTCGTCGGACGAACAGGCCGTCGCTGAGGCGGCCAGCAGTACTACCGAGATGCCCACGCCCACCGCGCGGACCGTGGCCCGGTTCTTCCCCATGTCACAAACCCCCACGTGATCTTTCAAGGGTCACCGTACCGAGAGTGCGGCCACGATCCACAACCGGTTTCTCAGGCGCAGTAGGTGTTGTGCTTCACCAGGGCGAGCCCGGCGACCTTGCCGTCGGCCACGGTGAACTCGTAGAACCAGTCCGGGCCGCCGCTGCCGCTCTCGGCCGGGAGTTCGTACGTGCCGCCCTTGGTCGGCTTGAGCTCCTTGCCCTCGTAGGCGCGCTTGAGCTCCTCCTCCGTCGAACCCGCGCCGACGCCCTCGGCGGTGCGGGCGTCCGCGGGCGCCACCACCTGGCGCAGGCCCTCGGTGCCGAAGTTGACCCGGCCGGTGGCCCTGAGGGCCTCGTCCCGGGCCTTGCGGGCGGGCGTGACGAGGTCCAGGTCCTTCTGGAGCTCGGCGAACTCCTTCTGGTCGGCGGCATCCTGCTGGAGCTGCTCCTGGAGGCGCGCGCTGTGCTCCTGCAGCTCCTTCAGCGAGGCCCCGGCCGCCAGCGGCGGGAGCGTCTTCCGCTTCGCCCTCATCTCGTCCATCCTGGCCAGCGCCTTGCCGGCCTTCGCGTGGACCTCCGCCTCGTTCGCCATCCGGACCGGATCCGGCGCCGGGCCGCCCTTGTACGCGTAGTCGGTGCAGCCGTTCAGCACCGAGACCGGCGACGGCTCCAGGGCTCCGGCGGCGAGCACCTCGTCCTTGGTCATCGACAGCTGCAGCCCCCGGTAGCCGTTCGCGCCGAACGGCTGCGGTGGCGTGGCGGCCGCCGCGCTCGCACCGGCCTTCCCCGCGCCGCCCTCGTCGCCCCCGCCGCCCTCGCAGGCCGCCGCCCCGGCCACGACCAGAGCCATCGTCAGTACGGCCACCGCCGCACGGGTGTTGCGGATCGTCCCCACGGTGATCCCCTCCCCTTCGTCGATCGCACACGGTAGCGAACGTGCGGGCACGATCCACAATCGTTTTCCCCACGTACGGAAGGGGCCCGCGCGAGGACGCGGGCCCCTTCCGCACGCACGCGTCAGGAGGCCGGGGGCCGGGCGGCGAGGCCGCGGGTGTAGTGGGCGGCGGCGAGGACCGAGGCCATCAGCTCGGAGTCGAGCACGGAGGCGTCGGCCAGCCGGGTGGCCGACGCGTGCGAGGCGAGCAGCGTCTTGGTGACCCGCAGGGCGGCCTCGGGGCGGCGCGTGACGGGCCTGGCCCACTCGTCCACCGCCCCGTCCAGGTCCTGCTCGGGGACGACCCGCTGCAGGATGGCGAGCTCCCGCGCCTCCACCGCGCCGACCGGCCGGCCGGTGAGGATGATCTCCCGGACCCGGGCCGCGCCGACCTCGTGGAGCAGGCGGGGCAGCAGCCCGCCCCAGGCGACGGGCAGGCCCAGGGCCAGCTCGGGCAGCCGGAAGACGGCGTTGTCGGCGCCGACCCGCAGGTCGCAGGCGAGCGCCAGGGCGAAGCCGGCGCCGGTCGCCCGGCCCTGGACCCGTGCGACGGTCACGGCGGGGCTGTTGGTGAGGGCGTCGCAGACCCTGCGCGCCCTGTCCCCGTAGCTGCGTATCCGGCCGCCGGTCGGGTCCTCGTCCAGGCCCGCGAAGAGTTCCTCGCGGTCGCCGCCGAGGCAGAAGTCCCGGCCCGCAGCGGACAGCACGATCACCCGCACGGCCGGGTCGGGCACGGCGAGGAGGGCGAGGAGTTCGTCCAGCATGGCGGAGGTGACGGCGTTCCCGGTCTCCGGGCTGTCCAGCTCGACGTGGAGCACCGCTCCCCGGAGCTCGGAACGGACCGTACGGACCGGCGCGGGCCCGGGTGCCGGCTCGGAGGCCGGCTCGGGTGCCGAAGCGGGGCCCAAAGCGGGTGCCGGCTCGGGTGCCAGGGCGGAGGCCGGCTCGGGCTGGGCGTACCAGCCGGTGGGCGCCGGGGGGTTCGCCGGGTACGGGGGCCGCATCGCGTACGGGTGGTACTGGGGAGCCTGCGAGGAGACGTTCATGCGGCCACTCTCAGGGACGTCACCCGGTGGAAGACCATCCGGGGCGCGTGCTCCGGCGGGCTCACCGCCCGCAGCGTCGGGAAGCGCTCCAGCAGCTGGCCGAGCAGGGCGCGCGCCTCCAGCCGGGCCAGGCCCGCGCCGAGGCAGTAGTGGGCGCCGCCGCCGAAGGTGAGGTGGGTGCCCCGGCGGAGCGGGTCGAAGGTGTGCGGGTCCGGGTTGCGGCGCGGATCGCGGTTGGCCGCGCCGTACATCACGTGGACCATGGTGTCCTTGGGGAGGAACGTCCCGGCCAGCACGGTGTCCTCGCCCGCGACGCGGCTGTTGACGCGGATCGGCGGGTCGTAGCGCAGCGCCTCGTCGATCGCCTCGTCGATGTGCTCGGGCCGCTCCCGCAGCCACTCCCACCGGCCCGGCGACTGCAGCAGCTGCCACACCAGCGAGGAGAGCAGCGTCGCCGTGGTCTCCAGCGAGGCGATGGTGACGAACATGGTGAGCTGGTAGACCATCCGGTCGGTGGCCTCGCGGTCGGACTCCAGCCCGTCCCAGGTGCGGATCCAGCCGGCGATCACGTCGTCGCCGTCGTTCTCGCGGCGTTCCCGGACGAGGCGGGTGAAGTACTCGCGCAGGTCCATGGTGGCCTGCTCGGAGACCGCCAGCTGGCTCTTGGTGGGCAGCAGTTCCTGGGCGTGCACCTGGTTGTGGGTCATCGTCAGGATGTGCGGGTAGTCCGCGGGCGCGATGCCCAGCCAGCGACCGACGGTGCCGATCGGCAGCTGCTCGCCGACCACGGTGGCGAAGTCCGCCTCGCCGTCCGTCCGTATTCGCTCGGCCAGGCGGTCGAGCAGCCCCGTGACGTCGGCCTCGATCTCCGGCGCCATGTCCCGCAGCGTGTTCCGGTCGAAGAGGCTCCCGAGGCTGCGCCGCTGCCGGGTGTGCTCGGGGGCGTTGAGCCGGGAGAGGGTGCGGCTCATCTCCTGGGTGGCGACGGCCTCCCAGCGCTCCGTCCCGGTCTGCCGCTCCTGCCAGGCGAAGTCGGGGACGAGCCAGGTCCTGCCGCGCAGGACCTGGTCGCACGCCTCGTAGCCGGTGACCAGGTAGCCGCCCCAGGGCGCCGGGACGAGGTCCCCGAGCGCCCGCAGCCCGTCGTAGACCGGGCTCGGATCGGCGAGCCCCTCGGCCGACCGCAGCCTCCGCAGCAGCGGGACGGCGGCACGGCGGTCGACCCTGCCGTCAGGGTGCTCCGACTCCGCGGGGCGGGCTTCCAACATGGCGGTCACACGGGCTCCTTCAACACGCGGGCGGGCAGTACGGCGGCGTACTACCCAGCAACAGCGCGCTCAAGCGTCGATCCGTGTTGCCCACGTCACGTACTGCACCGCCGTCGCACGCCGTTCACCTCGCGGTGACCGGGCGGCTTCCGGCGGCGCGTCGGACCGGGATCCCCGGGGCCCCGGACGCCCGGGGCCCTGAATCAGGCCCCGGATCGGGCCCGGGATCAGACCCGAAATCGGGCCCGGGATCAGACCCGAAATCGGGCCCGGGACCGGACCCGGATTCAGACCCGGAAGACGTCCAGGAAGGAGCTCCACCAGCCCTTCTTCTGCGGCGCCCGGGCGGGCGCGGCGGCGGTGGGCTGCGGGTACGCCTGCGCCTGCTCGGAGCCGGCCGGCGAGGGGGCCGGGGCGGGGTCCGCGACCGGCCGCGCGGTGCGGGCGGCCACCGGACTGAACCGCACCGGCAGCGAGACCAGGCCGCGCTGGAACGGGCCCGGCCGCCACTCCACGCGCTCCGCGGGAACCGCGAGCGTGACGTCCGGGAGCGCGTTGAGCAGGCACTCGATGGCGCTCAGGGCGATCAGCTGGGCCGGGGACTTGGCCGGACAGGCGTGCGGGCCGGCGCCCCAGGCCAGGTGGGCCCCCTTGCTGAGGGTCAGCCGGGCGTCGGTGAGCGCGGGGTCGCTGTTGGCGGCGGCGAAGCTGATCACCACCGGGCTGCCGGCGTCCATCGGGACGCCGCCCAGGTTGAGGTCCTGCATCGGGTAGTGCGTCGCGTAGTTGGCGATCGGCGGGTTGTTCCACAGCACGTCGTCGAGGGCGTCCTCGATGCGCAGTCCGGAGCCGCCCTCGCCGGACAGCAGCAGGAGCAGCGCGTTGCCGATCAGGTTGCGCTCGGGCTCGACGCCGGCGCCCATCAGCATGACCAGCTGGTCCTTGAGCTCCTCGTCCCGCAGGCCGGCCGGGTGCTGGATGAGCCAGGAGGTGATGTCGTCGCCCGGCTGGCGGCGCTTCAGCGCGACCAGGTCCATCAGGCAGGAGGTCAGCTCCTCGTTGGCCTGGATCACGTCGAGGCCGTCGAAGAGCGCGGACATGCTGCGGGTCAGCCGGTCGCCGATGTCGGCCGGGCAGCCGAACAGCTGGTTGAACAGCAGCAGCGGCAGCAGCTTGGCGTAGTCGTTCAGCAGGTCGGCCCGGCCCAGCGCGCTGAACTGGTCGATCAGGTAGCCGGCGATCCGCTCGACGTGCCGGTTGAGCCGGTTGTCGTTGAGCCGGTCCAGGCTCTCGGTGACGGCCTTGCGCAGCCGCAGGTGCTCGGCGCCGTCCGTGAAGAGGCAGTTGGGCCGGTAGAACATCATCGGCAGGACGGGGCTGTCCATCGGCACCCGGCCCTCGTTGAGCGCCGCCCAGCGCCGCGAGTCCCGGGCGAACATCCCCGGGTTCTGCAGCACCCGCAGGGCGGCCTCGTGCGAGGTGACCAGGGTGGCGTCCACCCCGGGGGCCAACTCCACCGGCGCGGCGGGACCGTGGGCGCGCAGCTTGTCGTAGACCGCGTCGGGGTCGGCCGAGAACATCTCCCCGTAGAGCGGCGTGCTCACGCCGACGTGCATCGGGCAGCCCGGCGGAGGCGACTGCGGGACGGGTCGCTGCAGAGATTCCATGGGTCGTTCCTTGGGGGGTGGCCCCGGGCGGGTGCGGACCCGGGAGACGTGAGGGGAGGGAGGCGTGGGGGAGGTCAGGAGGCGCGTTCGAGCAGGTGCCGGACGAGCGTCAGCAGGGCGTCGGCCGAGGACCGCTGGTCCCGCGCGTCGCAGAACACCACCGGCGTGTGCGGCAGCAGGTCGAGCGCCTCGCGGAGCTGGTCCTCGGTGTAGTCGCTCTGCCGGTCGAAGCTGTTGACCGCCACCGCGTACTCCAGGCCGTACTGCTCGATCAGGTCGATGACGGGGAAGGTGTCCGCGAGGCGGGTCGGGTCGGCCAGCAGCAGGGCGCCCAGCGCCCCCCGCGCCATGTCCTCCCAGAGCTGCATGAACCGCTGCTGTCCCGGCGTGCCGAACAGGTACAGCACCAGGTCGTCGCCGAGGGTCAGCCGGCCGAAGTCCAGGGCGACGGTCGTGGTCTTCTTGTCCGGTACGCCACGGAGGTCGTCGACGCGGATGGACGCCTGCGTCATGCTCTCCTCGGTGCTCAGCGGGGCGATCTCCGACAGCGCCCCGATGAGCGTGGTCTTGCCGACCGCGAAGTGCCCCACGACCAGGATCTTGACAGCGGTCGTCACCGCGCCGGGGACGTAGATGTCCTCAGGCGAACCGGCGTTGAAGTCCATGCAGTACCTTCTCTAGAAGTCTCGGGTCCGGGGCCTGGGCCGGGGGCGGGGCCGACCGGCGCAGCAGCCGTCCCTCCCGGATCAGGTCCGTCAGCAGCAGCCTCACGACCCCGACCGGCAGCTCCAGCCGGGCCGCGACCTCGGCCACCGAGAGGTAGCCGCCGGAGCACAGCTCCCAGATCGCCCGGGTTTCGGGGCTCGGCAGGGCGGGGAGGTCCTGCTCGGGCGCGACGGTGACCAAGGTGATCAGAGACAGGTCGTCCGCATTCGGTAATTCGCGTCCACCGGTGATGACGTAGGAGCGGATGAAGCCGCCGGTGACCCGCTGTTCCTCGCCGCCGGCCGTCATGAGCCGCTGAGCGTGCTCTGGCGCGGCGCCGCCGACATCGCCCGTCCGAGCGCGCCCACCTGCTGCTGCATCCGGAAGGACATCGCCTCCATGTCGACGTCGGGGGCGGTGGAGGCGGCCAGGTACGCGCCGCTGCCGGCCGCGATCAGGAAGATCCAGCCGTGGTCGTACTCCAGCAGGGTCTGGCGCCAGAGCCCGCCGCCTCCGCCGACGAACGGGGCGACCGCGCGGCTCAGCGACTGCATCGAGCTCATCGCGGCGGCGTTGGTCTCCGCCTCGTCGCGTCCGATCTCGCTGGAGCGTTCGAGCAGGAGGCCGTCGGCGGAGACGAGGATGGCGTGCCGGGCGCCGGGTACCTGGAGTACGTCGTTGAGCACCCAGGAAAGATCACGGCTCACTGGATCTCGGTTCCTTCCGTGGTCATGGTGTTGCGCCCGGACAGCGTGCCGCGCTGGAACGCGCCGAGGCGGGACGGCGTGTGCTGGCCGGTGCTCCGCACCGGCTCCTCGGCCCGACCGGGGTCCAGCGGGTTGGGGACGACCGACACGGGGCGCTGGCGGCGGCGCCGGGGCAGCAGTCCGTCCGCGGTGGTCTCCGGTCCCGCCGTCGCCGCGTACGGCGCCGGCACCGGGGCCAGGGGCGCCGCCGGCTCGGAGAGCGACACCAGCCGCTGGCCGGCTCCCGGCGCCCAGGACTGCGCGGGCTGCTCCACCGGCGCGGCCTGGGCCTGGTAGTCGGTGTAGTCGGTGTGCTCGGCGACGGGCGGGGCCGCGACCTCGCTGCTGAGCAGCTCGGCGGGCAGCAGCACCACGGCGCGCACACCCCCGTACGGGGAGACCGAGTCGACGGAGACCCGGAAGCCGTAGCGGGCGGCCAGCATGCCGGAGACGGCGAAGCCGAACTTCGGGGGGTTGCCCAGGCTGGTGAGGCCGATCGGCGCGCCCGGGTTGAGGAGCAGTGCCGCGCGGTCCTTCTCCTCCTGGCCCATGCCGAGGCCGGCGTCGTCGATGATCAGGCAGACGCCGGTGGGGACGGCCTGGACGCTGACCTCCACCGGGGTGTCCGGGGCGGAGTAGTTGGTCGCGTTGGCGAGCAGCTCGGACAGCACCACGGCGACCGGCTCGACGACCTTGCTGGCGAGCGAGACGCTGACCCGGGAGTGGATCCGCACCCGGTCGAAGTGCCGGATCCGGCCCTGGGCGCTGCGGACCACGTCGTAGACCGAGGCGACGCTCTCTCGGCGGCCCAGCCAGCCGCCGCAGAGCACCGCGATGCCCTGGGCGCGCCGGCCGAACTGGCTGTTCGTGTGGTCGATCGTCATCAGGTCGGCGAGGATCTGCGGGCTGTCGCCGTACTTCCGCTGCACCTTGTCGATGACGACCTGCTGCTCGTCGGCCAGGCCCTGGAGCGTCCGCATCGCCGACTTGAGGACGGCCTTGGTGTCCTCCTCGGCGTCCCGGCGGACGGCGGTCAGCTCGGACGCGTGCTGGCCCTGCAGGTGGTCGTGCAGCGCGGCGAGCTCGTCGCTCCGGCGCTGTGCCAGGGCGCTCGTCTCCTCCAGGGAGGCGTTGCGCCGCCGCAGGGCGAGGTTCGTCCTGCGGGCCTGGAGGGCCGCTCCGACGGCTGCGAGCATCACCACGATGAAGACCCAGAAAAAGGGTTCCTGCACAAATGACGTCATGAAACTCTCTTCAGGTGGCATCGCGTGGAGCCGGTCCGGGCCCCGAAACGCGAATGGGACTGGCGGCCCGAACCTCCCCGAAAGGCACCTGATGTCACATCACATCGAAGTGCATTCCGGCACGAGACCTGCGGCGACGCCTATCGCGGAGTCAGCCTACTGCAACTCATGCCATGTCAGAACAGATACCAAAAAGGGCAGTTGGGGCGAAATTCCACGACTTGCTGGGAACTCTGACAAGAAATGACGGCATTCGTGACGCCGCGTTAACCACAGGGACACGTCCCGACCACACTTCGATTCGCGCGCAGGGTGATTGCGCCGTCACGCCCCGGAATCGACGGCCCTCCGGACACGGCGGCCGCGCATGCGGAAGGGGCCCGCGTCCGTGGACGCGGGCCCCTCCGGTGCAGCCGTCCGTCAGCGCATCGAACCGG
This sequence comes from Kitasatospora sp. NPDC057738, assembly GCF_042798815.1. Classification (NCBI taxonomy): domain Bacteria; kingdom Bacillati; phylum Actinomycetota; class Actinomycetes; order Kitasatosporales; family Streptomycetaceae; genus Kitasatospora; species Kitasatospora sp. NPDC057738. Next base: position 12,535 of record NZ_JBHVJT010000084.1, read on the forward strand.
TGCGCAGCAGGGTGCGGATGACGCGCATCGCGACCGAGAGGCTGGACAGCTCGTAGTTGTCCGAACCCCTTATGTCGTCGAGGGTGCTCTTGGCGCGGTTCAGCAGGGTCGAGTTGAGCTCGGCCCAGGCGGTGTACCGCTCCTCCGGGGTGGCGCCCTCGGCGCCGCAGGCCAGGACGTCGGCGGTCAGCGCCGCGTGCGCCGCGAAGAGGTCCTCGCGGATCGCGGCCCGGGCCATCGACGACCAGCGGTCGGTGCGGGGCAGCTCGATGATGCGGTCGAGCAGGTGCGAGATCTGGAGCCGGTCGCCCAGGTCGTAGTAGAGGTCGGCGACCTCGGCGACGTCCTTGCCGGAGCGGTCCGCGACCTCGGCGACGTCCAGGGTCGGGAAGACCGAGGAGAGGCCGGCGATCCGGGTGGCCAGCTCCTCCGGCACCCCGGCCGCGGCGAGCTCGCCGTACACGGACTCGAACCAGGTCAGGTCCTCTCCGCGCAGCGGCTTGGGCAGCGAGGCCCAGACCTGGTTGACGCGGTCGTGGAAGAACTCGATGGTGCCGGCGATGTCGAGCGGCTGGCGGCGGTTGTTGAGCATCCACCGGGTGGCGCGCTCGACCAGGCGCCGCGAGTGCAGGCGCATCTTGGTCTGCACCCGGGCCGGGACCTTGTTGTCCAGGTCCTCGATCTCGGCCCAGATCGGCTCCAGGTCGAAGACGGCCCGCGCGGCGGTGTGCGTCCGGGCGATCTCCTCGTAGGTCGCGCCGGTCTCCTCCTTCAGGCGGAAGGCGAAGGTGCAGCCACCGCGGTTGATCGTGTCGTTGACGATCAGCGTGGTGATGATCTCGCGGCGCAGCGCGTGGTTGTCGATCGCGTCGGCGAACTTCGCCCGCAGCGCGCTCGGGAAGTACTCGTGCAGCGCGCTGCGGAAGAACGGGTCGTCCGGCAGCTCGGTGGCCAGCAGCTCCTCGGCCAGGATGATCTTGGTGTACGCGAGCAGGACGGACATCTCGGGCTGCGAGAGGCCGCGGCCGTTCTGCTGGCGCTCACGGATCTGGCGCTCGGTGGGCAGGAACTCCAGGCCGCGGTCCAGCTGGCCGGCCGACTCGAAGCGGCTGATCATCCGGGCGTGCACGTTGACCATGCTGTGCGCCTGGGCGACGGCGTTGGCCAGCACGACGTTCTGCGCGTAGTTGTTGCGCAGCACCAGGTGGCCGACCTCGTCGGTCATCTCGGCCAGCAGGACGTTGCGCTGCTTGACCGTCATGTCGCCCTCGGCGACGACCTGGTTGAGCAGGATCTTGATGTTGACCTCGTGGTCCGAGGTGTCCACACCGGCGGAGTTGTCGATCGCGTCGGTGTCGATCCAGCCGCCGGTGCCCTCCGGGCCGCCGGTGGCCGCGTACTCGATGCGGCCGAGCTGGGTGCAGCCGAGGTTGCCGCCCTCGCCGATGACCCGGGCGCGGACCTGCTCGCCGTTGACCCGGATGGCGTCGTTGGACTTGTCGCCGACCTCGGCGTTGGTCTCGCTGGACGCCTTGACGTAGGTGCCGATGCCGCCGTTCCAGAACAGGTCGACCGGGGCCTGGAGGACCGCCCGCATCAGCTCGGCCGGGGTCAGCTTGGCCGCCTCGACGCCGAGCGCGGCCCGGACCTGCGGGGTCAGCTGGATCGCCTTGGCCGACCGGGGGTACACCCCGCCGCCGGCCGAGATCAGCGACTTGTCGTAGTCGTCCCAGGAGCTGCGCGGCAGCTCGAACAGCCGGCGGCGCTCGGCGTACGAGGAGGCCGCGTCCGGGTTCGGGTCCAAGAAGATGTGGCGGTGGTCGAAGGCGGCGACCAGGCGGATGTGCTCGCTGAGCAGCATGCCGTTGCCGAAGACGTCGCCGGACATGTCGCCGATGCCGATGACGGTGAAGTCCTCGGTCTGGGTGTCGACGCCGAGCTCGCGGAAGTTGCGCTTGACCGACTCCCAGGCGCCGCGGGCGGTGATGCCCATGCCCTTGTGGTCGTAGCCGGCCGAGCCGCCGGAGGCGAACGCGTCGCCCAGCCAGAAGCCGTAGGACTCGGCGACGCCGTTGGCGATGTCCGAGAAGGTCGCGGTGCCCTTGTCGGCGGCGACGACCAGGTAGGTGTCGTCCTCGTCGTGGCGGACCACGTCGGCCGGGTGCACGACCTCGCCACCGACCAGGTTGTCGGTGATGTCGAGCAGCGCCGAGATGAAGGTCTTGTACGAGGAGACGCCCTCGGCCAGCCAGGCGTCGCGGTCGACCGTCGGGTCCGGCAGCTGCTTGGCGACGAAGCCGCCCTTGGCGCCGACCGGGACGATGACGGTGTTCTTGACCATCTGAGCCTTGACCAGGCCCAGGATCTCGGTGCGGAAGTCCTCGCGCCGGTCGGACCAGCGCAGGCCGCCGCGGGCGACCTTGCCGAAGCGCAGGTGGACGCCCTCGACCTGCGGCGAGTAGACCCAGATCTCGAACGCCGGGCGCGGGGCCGGCAGGTCCGGGATGGCCTTCGGGTCGAACTTCATCGACACGTAGGAGTGCCACTCGCCGGAGGCGGTGCGCTGGAAGAAGTTGGTCCGCAGGGTGGCCCTGATGAGGTTCAGGAAGGAGCGCAGGATGCGGTCCTCGTCCAGCGAGACGACCTCGTCGAGGGCGCCGGACAGCTCCTCCACGATGCCCTCGGTCAGCTCCAGGGCGCCCGAACGGTGGCTCGGGCTCAGCCGGGCCTCGAACAGGTTGACCAGCAGGCGGGTGGTGTGGGTGTTGTTGCGGAGCGCGTCCTCCATGTAGTCCTGGGAGAACGTGGAGCCCGCCTGGCGCAGGTACTTGGCGTACGTGCGCAGCATCATCGCCTGGCGCCAGGTCAGCCCGGCGGTCAGCACCAGCTCGTTGAAGCCGTCGTTCTCGGCCTTGCCGGTCCAGGTGGCGGCGAAGGTCTCCTGGAAGCGCTCGCGGGCCTCGTCGGTGAGCTCGGTGGCCTCGCGCAGCTTCAGGCCGAAGTCGTAGACCCACGCGGTGGTGCCGTCGGAGCGGCGCAGCGCGTACGGGTGCTCGTCCAACACCTCGACGCCCAGGCGCTGGAGCACCGGCAGGACCTCGGTGAGCGAGATCGGGCCGCCGACCCGGTAGATCTTGAAGCGGCGCTCGTCGTCGCCGGCGCCGACCGGCTGGTACAGGTTGAGGCGGAAGTCGCCCTCGCCGTGCAGCGACTCGATCTGCTTGATGTCGGCGACGGCGGTGCGCGGCGGGAAGTCGGCGCGGTAGCCGTCGGGGAAGGCGTTGGCGTACTTGTGGCCGAGTTCGGCCGCCTTCTCCTCGCCCAGCTCGGTGTGCAGCTGGTCGTGGAAGCCGTCCATCCAGAACCGCGCGGCCTCGGCCAGCCGGTTCTCGATCCGCTCGATGTCCGTGTCGGAGAGGTGCGGCAGCTCGGTGCCCGGGGCGACCCGGACCACGAAGTGCAGGCGGGTCAGCACCGACTCGGTGGCGTACACCGTGTAGTCGATGGTGGCGCCGTTCAGCTCCTCCTTGAGGATGTCGGTGATCAGCAGCCGGATGCGCGTGGTGTAGCGGTCGCGCGGCAGGTAGATGAACGCCGAGAAGTAGCGCCCGTACTCGTCCTGGCGCAGGAACAGCCGCAGCTTGCGGCGCTCCTGGAGGTAGAGCACGCTCGTCGCGATGGAGAGCAGCTCGGAGGCCGGGGTCTGGAAGATCTCGTCCCGCGGGAAGGTCTCCATGATCTGGAGCAGGTCGCGGCCGTCGTGGCTCTCGCTGGAGAAGCCGGACTCCTCCAGCACCTCCTGGACCTTGCGGCGCACGACCGGGATGCGGGTGACCGACTCGGTGTAGGCGGCGGAGGAGAACAGGCCGAGGAAGCGGCGCTCGCCGATCGGCTCGCCGGCGGCGTTGAACTTCTTCACGCCGACGTAGTCCAGGTAGGACGGGCGGTGCACGGTGGCCCGGCTGTTGGCCTTGGTCAGGACGAGGAGCTTCTTCTCGTGGGCCTTGGCGCGCACCGGCGCGGAGAGCCGGCCGAAGGCCTCGCTGACCGCGTGGTGGGCGTCGTCGTGGCTGTGCGGGTCGGCGCGCAGGATGCCGAGGCCGGTCCCGGCGACGGCCTTGAGGACCTCCTCGCCCTCGTGCTCGACCAGGTCGTACTCGCGGTAGCCGAGGAAGGTGAAGTGGTCGTCGGCGAGCCAGCGCATCAGCTCCCAGGCCTCGCCGACCTCCTGCTCGGGCAGGCCGGCCGGGGGCTCCTCGGCCAGCTCGTCGGCCAGGCGCAGCGCGCTCTCGCGCATCTTGCCCCAGTCCTCGACGACCTCGCGGACGTCGCCGAGCACGCGGCGCAGGTCGGCCTCGATGGAGCGCAGGTCCTCGCGGTCGGTCTCGCGGTCGACCTCGATGTGCATCCACGACTCGACGGTCGCGTCGGCCGGCCAGTCGGTGCCGGCGGCCTGGCTGCGGGAGCAGGCGTCGACGTCCAGGATCTCCAGCAGCTTGCCGGTGATGTCACGGCGGACGACCAGCTGGGGGTGGATCACGATGTGGATCGCGCGGTCCTGGCGGGACAGCTCGTTGGTGACGGAGTCGACCAGGAAGGGCATGTCGTCGGTGACGACCTCGACCACGGTGTGGCCGCAGGACCAGCCGTTCTCCTCGACCGAGGGGGTGTGGACCCGCACCTCGGCGGTGCCCTGCGGGCGCTTGAGGCCCAGCCGGTAGTGGGAGGCGGCCGCGCCGTAGACGTCGACCGGGTCGCGGTCGACCAGGTCCTCGGGCGCGGTGTGGAGGTAGTAGTGGTGCAGGTACGCGGTCAGAGCGCCATTGCTCAGACCTTCCCCCGGCGCCGCTCCCCCCACCTGGCTGTTCTCAGCGGCTGCGGCTGCCTTCTTGAGCAGTTCGGCCTTGGCTGCGTCCAGCTTGGTCTGCATGACTTCTTGGCTCCTGTCGCGCGCCGTTGCGTGACTCGGTGGTGTGTGGATGTACACCGACGGGTCACCGCAATCCTGCCGCACCATCCGACTGAAAGGGGCTCATGGCGCGCATGAAACGTCCTCCCAGCGGGTAGGACGACTCATTCGTCCTGCAGCCACCCGACGACGCCAGCCAGCCTAACCGGATCAATCGAAGGTGGACAGGGACAGGTAGGCGCAAACCCGCAGGAAGTCGGGTCCGTCCTGGACAGCATGTCCAAACCGGAGTCCGGTGTTCACTCTCAGCCCATGTGCGGGTAGCCGTGGTGCGTCGGCGGGACGAAGGACTCCTTGATCGACCGTGCGGAGGTCCAGCGGAGCAGGTTCTGCGCGGCGCCCGCCTTGTCGTTGGTGCCGGAGGCCCGGCCGCCGCCGAAGGGCTGCTGGCCGACGACGGCCCCGGTCGGCTTGTCGTTGATGTAGAAGTTCCCGGCAGTGAAGCGCAGCTCCTCGACGGCCTGGGCGATGGCGTAACGATCCTGCGCGATCACCGAGCCGGTCAGGCCGTACGGGGCGCCCTCGTCGACCCGGCGGAGCACGTCGTCCCAGCGGGAGTCCTCGTAGACGTGGACGGCGAGGATCGGGCCGAAGTACTCGGTCCGGAAGATCTCGCCCCGGTGGTCGGAGGAGACCAGCACGGTCGGCCGGACGAACCATCCGATCGCGTCGTCGTACTGTCCGCCGGCCGCCAGTTCGATCGTCGGATCGGCCTTCGCCCGGTCGATCGCGTCCCGGTTCCTCTCGAAGGCGCGCCGGTCGATGAGGGCGCCCATGAAATTGGACAGGTCGGTCACGTCGCCCACCGCGAGCGCGTCCACCTCGGCCAGGAAGTCGTCCTTGATCCGCTGCCAGAGGCTGCGCGGCAGGTAGGCGCGGGAGAGCGCCGAGCACTTCTGGCCCTGGTACTCGAAGGCGCCGCGGATCAGCGCGGTCCTGAGGATCTCCGGGTCGGCCGAGCGGTGGGCCAGCAGGAAGTCCTTGCCGCCGGTCTCGCCGACGATCCTCGGGTACGTGCGGTAGCCGCCGATGTTGGCGCCGATGGTCTGCCACAGGTACTGGAAGGTGGCGGTGGAGCCGGTGAAGTGCAGCCCGGCGAGCGCCGGGTCGGCCAGCGCCACCGGGGAGACCTGGAGGCCGTCGCCGGTCACCAGGTTGATCACCCCGGGCGGCAGGCCGGCCGCCTCCAGCAGCCGCATCAGGTGGTGGGCGGCCAGGGTCTGGGTCGGCGCGGGCTTCCAGACCACGGTGTTGCCCAGCAGCGCCGGGGCGGTGGGCAGGTTGCCGGCGATCGCGGTGAAGTTGAACGGGGTGACCGCGTAGACGAAACCTTCCAGCGGGCGGTGGTCGGTGCGGTTCCACACGCCGGGCGAGGAGGCCGGCTGGTCGGCCAGGATCTGCCGGGCGAAGTGGACGTTGAACCGCCAGAAGTCGATCAGCTCGCAGGCGGAGTCGATCTCCGCCTGCTGAGCGGTCTTGGACTGGCCGAGCATGGTGGCCGCGTTGAGCGTCTCCCGCCAGGGGCCGGCGAGCAGGTCGGCGGCGCGCAGGAAGACCGCCGCGCGGTCGTCGAAGGAGAGCGAGCGCCACTGCCGCCCGGCGGCCAGCGCCGCGTCCACCGCCGCCCGGGCGTCCTCCCGGGTGGCGTTGCCGAGCACGCCCAGCTTCGCGGCGTGGTGGTGCGGCTGGACGACCTCGATCCGCTCGCCGCCGCCGAAGCGCTGCTCGCCGCCGATGACCATCGGCAGCGGGACCTGCTCGGCGGCCAGCTCGTCCAGCCGCCGGACCAGCCGGCCCCGCTCCGGGCTGCCGGGCGCGTACGCGTGCACCGGCTCGTTGACCGGCACCGGGACCTCGGTGACTGCGTCGATGGGCATGGTGGCTCCGTCCTGGCGGCTGGTCGGGTGTGACACCAGCCTGACCAGCCGGGGCGCGATCCGCCCGTTCAGACACGCGGACGGCGGACGTGGCGCCCGCCACGTCCGCCCGCTTCCCGGGGCCCGGGGTCCGGCCCGGGACGGCGGCAGGGCCCGCGGTCCGGCCCGGGACTGCGGGAGGGCCCGCGGTCCGGGACGGGACTGCGGCAGGGCCCCGGGTTCAGCCCGCGATCCGGCCGGCCAGCTCGACCGCCTCGGCCAGACTGTCCACCACCGGGACGCCGACCGGCTCCAGCTTCTCCCGGGTGTGCGAACCGCCGGTGTAGAGCACCGCGTGGGCGCCCGCGCCGAGCGCCGCCACGGCGTCGTCCGCGGCGTCGCCGATCAGCACCGTACGGGCCGGGTCCACCCGCTCGCCGAGCGCGGCCAGGTGCCGGGTCAGGTGCTCCGCCTTCTGGCCGCCGGACGGGCCGCTGCGGCCGTCCACCCGCAGGAAGCCGCCGGTCAGGCCGAAGGTGTCGACCAGCGGGAGCAGCGCGTCGTGCTCGTACATCGACAGCAGCGACTGGCTGTTCCCGGCCGCCCGCCAGCCGTCCATCAGCTCGCGCACGCCCTCGGTCAGCCCGCAGGAGGCGCTGAGCTCCCGGTAGCGGTCGTGGAACGCGTCGTCGAGACTCAGCCACTCCTGCGCGGAGGGCATCCGGCCGAGCAGGCGCTGGTAGAAGCGGGGGATCGGGATCTCGTACTGCTCGCGGTACTCCTGGAGGCTCATCGGCTCGATGCCGACGGTCGCGAACGCGGCATTGCTCGCCCCGAGCACCGCCTCCATGTCGTGGAAGAGCGTGCCGTTCCAGTCCCAAACGATGTGAGTGCGCACAGGGTGAAACGGTAACCCGACCGGGTGACACGCCGGTAGGACGGACCTCACGCGAGCAGGGCGGGGATCTCCTGGGTCGCGTACCAGAGCAGGTCGTGGTCCTCCGCGCCGTCCACGGTGAACTGGGCGTCCTGGTCGCCCGCGTCGGCCGCGGCCACCGCCGCCACCGCCGCCGCCACGTCCGTGACCACCTCGTCGTCGGCCACGTCGGCGTGCACCGCGGCCGCCTTGGCCAGCCGCACCGGGCCGGCCAGAACCACCCGGCCGAGCGAGGCCTGGTCCTGGTACTCGTCCCCGGGGAAGGGCCGCACCGACGCGTCGGCCACGTCCAGCGCCACCACCACCCGGCGGCACGGGGCCTGCGGGTCGGCGGCCAGCAGCCGCAGCGAGGACTGCGCGGCCCGGTTCAGCGCCGCGTACTCCAGCTCCTCCAGGTCGTCGCTGACGTACCACTCGCGCAGCGCGGGCGTCACGGCGTACGCGGCGGACTGGTCCAGGGCGCCGCCCTCGCGCGCCGCCGCCAGGCCGGTCAGGGTGGTGGGCACGTACACGCGCATCGGTGGCACTCTCCGGTTCGTCCAGCAGGGTTCGTCCAGCGGGGTTCGTCCAGCGGCACCGATCCTCCGGCGCCCCAAGACTCCAGCGCCCCAAGAATAGGCGCCGCCGGACGGCCCGTGATCGCCTCCCGTCCCGGGCCGGGCCCTCACCGCCGGGGCCGCAGCGCCTCCCGGCCGGTGCGCAGGGCGCTCTCCAGGACCGCGCCGCGGCGAGCCGGGTCCATCATGTTCGGGCCCATCGCCGCGAGGTCCGCCGGGGTCGGCGCGAGCAGCAGCACCCGGACGCCCTCGGCCCGCAGCAGCGCGGCCTCGCGCAGCAGCTGCCGGGTGACGGCGTGGCGGTAGCGGCTCACCAGCTGGGCGAGCACGCCGCGGGGGCGTTCCCGGGCGCGCCACTCGCGCAGGGCGGCCAGGGTGTCGCGGCCGGACGCGAGCCCGCCCCGCCGCCCGGCCCGCCCCGGCCGGGGGTCCAGCCGCAGCGCCATCGGGGCGAGCACGTACACCTCGTCCAGCCCCCGGCCGAGCATCAGGTCGGCATTGGTGGCGGACCAGCAGCCGCCGTCCACGTACGCCGAGCCGTCCAGCCGCACCGGCACGAACCAGCCGGGGATCGCGCAGGAGGCCATCACGGCGTCGGGCACCGGGACGGCCGGGGCGCCCGGGTCGCCGAAGACGACCCGGCGGCCACTGCGGTAGTCCACGGCCACCACCCGCAGCGGCGATCCCCCGCCGCCGGGCTCCGGCCGGCCGTCGTCGCCGGCCGGTCCACCGCCGCCGAGCGGTCCGGTGTCGCCGAGCAGGCCTCGCACCAGCTCGCCGACCGGCGCCAGCGAGCCCCGGCCGTGCGGTGCGAGCGCCGAGACCATGGTCAGCAGCGGGTACTCGCGCGGATGCCGGACGGCGTCGCGCAGCAGCCCCGGCGAGCCGATGCCGACCCGCGGGCGGGGCGGCAGCGCACCGCCGACGGCGGTGTCGTAGTCGAAGTCCACCCCGGCCAGCGGGCCCTCGGTGATCGGCAGGCCGCGCTGGTGGTCGCGCAGGTGCTCGGGGCGGACGCCGCCGGCCAGCATCGCGGCGAGGATCGCGCCCGCCGAGGTGCCGAGCAGGACGTCGGCCTCGCCCGGCTGCCGCCCGGTGGCCTCCTCGACGGCGCACAGCGCACCGACCGTCCACGCCGCGCCGAGCATCCCGCCGCCGCCCAGCACCAGGCCGCGCCGGGGACCGCCCGCGGCGGGCCGAGCGGTGCCCGCGGCCGACGCCGCCGCCACCCGTGTCGCCATACCGGCCGCCCCTCGTCGTGGGAGCCCGGCCGTCCGCTCCCGGTCAGGGTCCGATGGTGCGCTCCGGGCCGGTACGGCGCAACGCGGCGGCCGCGCGCCGCCACCCGGTCCGCCCAGTCGGAGCGTCCCCTTTCGGGCCGTACGGTCCGTCCCCGCACGTCAACCGGGCGCCGCCGACCGGCCCGTCCGGCCCGTCGCCGCACTGGCCGGTTCCCCCGGATAGGTGAACTCCAGCGCCTGCCCCCGGCACTCAGGAAACCCGTTGCCGCCCCGCGTCGGACGCCTCCAGCCTGGACCCGTCCGTACCCGCACCACCCAGCCGAGGAGCCACCCCGTGACCGTCCGGTTCACCGCCCGTCCCACCGCCCACCCGGACCGCCGTCCGCGCGACGCCGGCGGCTGCGACCCGGCCGGCCGCCGGCCGCGCCACCCGCGCGCCGCCTGCACCGGACCCGACTCCCCCGGACCCGACTCCGGGGCGCTGGCCGCCCGGTTCGCCCACCGGCTGGTCGAGGTGCTCACCGGCGCCCGGCCCTCCGGCCAGCTGATGCGGCACACCAGCCTGGCCGGCTACGGACAGCTCGCCTCGCTGGTACGGGCCGGAGCGCTGCGCCGCGGCGGCCCCGCCGACCGGCCCCGGCTCGGCCCGGTGCACGACCGCTCGCCCGCCCCGGACGCGGTCGAGGCCTGCGTGCGGGTCGACCTCGGCCGGCGCCACCACGTGGTGGCCTTCCGGCTGGAGCAGCGCGGCCCGGCCGGGCAGTGGCAGTGCACCGCCGTGGAGGCCCGGTGAGCGCCCCGCCGCACCCCCGGCGGTACACGACGGCGCAGGGCGCCGTCCCGGTCCGGGAACGGCGCCCTGCGTGGCGTCCTGGCTGGTGTCCGGCGGCCGGCTCAGCCCTTGCGGCGACGGCCCTTGGCCGACTTCGCGGCCTTGCGGCGCTCGGCGCGGGTCAGCCCGTCGCCCTCGTCCTCCGGCGCGAGGTCCTCGAAGTCGCCCTCGATGACACCGCCGCCGACCTCGTCCGAGGGGGCCGTGTAGTGCAGCCGCTGCGGCTTCGGGGCCTCCAGGCCCTTGGCCTTGATCTCCGGGCGGGCGGCGTCCTTCTCCAGCTTGTCGAGCACCACCTGGGCGTCCTCGACCGGGACCTCCTCGACCTGCTGCTCGACCTGGACCTCCAGGTTGAACAGGTAGCCGACGGACTCCTCCTTGATGCCCTCCATCATCGCGGTGAACATGTCGAAGCCCTCGCGCTGGTACTCGATCAGCGGGTCGCGCTGCGCCATGGCCCGCAGGCCGATGCCCTCCTGGAGGTAGTCCATCTCGTAGAGGTGCTCGCGCCAGCGGCGGTCCAGCACCGACAGCACGACCCGGCGCTCCAGCTCGCGCATGATCTCAGCGCCCAGCTGGTCCTCGCGGGCGCCGTACTGGCCCTGGATGTCCTCCTGGATGGACTTGATCAGGAACTCGGGGGTCAGACCGGCCTGGCCGCCGGCCTCCTCCTCCAGCTCCTCCAGGTCCAGGGTGACCGGGTAGAGCTGCTTGAGCGCGGTCCAGAGCTTCTCCAGGTCCCAGTCGTCCTCGAAGCCCTCACCGGTGGCCGCCCGGACGTACGCCTCGACGGTGTCGTCCATGAAGTGGCCGACCTGCTCCTGGAGGTCCTCGCCCTCCAGCACCCGGCGGCGCTCGCCGTAGATGACCTCGCGCTGGCGGTTGAGCACCTCGTCGTACTTGAGGACGTTCTTGCGGATCTCGAAGTTCTGCTGCTCGACCTGGGTCTGCGCGGAGGCGATGGCGCGGGTGACCATCTTGGACTCGATCGGCACGTCCTCCGGGACGTTGGCCATCGAGAGCACGCGCTCGACCATGCCGGCCTTGAACAGGCGCATCAGGTCGTCGCCCAGCGACAGGTAGAAGCGGGACTCGCCCGGGTCGCCCTGACGGCCGGAGCGGCCGCGCAGCTGGTTGTCGATCCGGCGGGACTCGTGCCGCTCGGTGCCGAGGACGTAGAGGCCACCGGCCTCCTTGACCTCGTCCTGCTCGGCCTTGACCGAGGCCTTGGCCTTCTCCAGCGCGGCCGGGAACGCGGCCTCGTACTCCTCCGGGGTGTCCGTCGGGGTCAGCCCGCGCTGCGCCAGCTCGGCCGCCGCGAGGTGGTCGGAGTTGCCGCCGAGCATGATGTCGGTACCACGGCCGGCCATGTTGGTGGCGACGGTGACGGCGCCCTTGCGGCCGGCCTGCGCGACGATCTGCGCCTCGCGCTCGTGGTGCTTGGCGTTCAGCACCTCGTGCGGGATGCCGCGCTTGCGCAGCTCCTGCGACAGGTACTCGGACTTCTCGACCGACACGGTGCCGACCAGCACCGGCTGGCCCTTCTCGTGCTTCTCGGCGATGTCCTCGACCACGGCGGCGAACTTGGCCGGCTCCGACTTGTAGATCAGGTCGGGCTGGTCGATGCGCAGCGGCGTCTTGTTGGTCGGGATCGGCACCACGCCGAGCTTGTAGATCTGGTGGAACTCGGCGGCCTCGGTGGTGCCGGTACCGGTCATGCCCGCGAGCTTGTCGTACAGGCGGAAGAAGTTCTGCAGGGTGATGGTGGCCAGGGTCTGGTTCTCGTTCTGGACCTCCACCCCCTCCTTGGCCTCGATCGCCTGGTGCATGCCCTCGTTGTAGCGGCGGCCGGCCAGGATGCGGCCGGTGTGCTCGTCGACGATCATGACCTCGCCGTTCATCACGACGTAGTCCTTGTCCCGCTTGTACAGCTCCTTCGCCTTGATGGCGTTGTTCAGGAAGCCGACCAGCGGGGTGTTCACCGACTCGTAGAGGTTGTCGATGCCCAGGTAGTCCTCGACCCGGCTGACACCCTCCTCCAGGATGCCGACGGTGCGCTTCTTCTCGTCGACCTCGTAGTCGCGGTCGACCTTCAGGCGCTGCACCAGCTTGGCGAAGTCGGCGTACCACTTGGTCGCCTGGTCGGCCGGGCCGGAGATGATCAGCGGGGTGCGGGCCTCGTCGATCAGGATCGAGTCGACCTCGTCGACGACCGCGAAGTAGTGGCCGCGCTGAACGAGTTCGTCCTGCGACCAGGCCATGTTGTCGCGCAGGTAGTCGAAGCCGAACTCGTTGTTCGTGCCGTACGTGATGTCCATCCCGTACTGGCGCTTGCGCTCGACGGGCGTCATGCTGCCCAGGATCACGCCGACCTCGAGGCCGAGGAAGCGGTGCACCCGCCCCATCCACTCCGAGTCGCGCTCGGCGAGGTAGTCGTTGACCGTGATCAGGTGGACGCCCTTGCCGGTCAGCGCGTTCAGGTACGCGGGCAGGGTGCCGACGAGGGTCTTGCCCTCACCGGTGCGCATCTCGGCGACGTACCCGTAGTGCAGGGCGGCGCCGCCCATCAGCTGGACGTCGTAGTGCCGCTGGCCGAGCACGCGCTTGGCGGCCTCGCGGACGGTGGCGAACGCCTCGGGGAGGATGTCGTCCAGGCTCTCGCCGTCGACGAGCCGCTGCTTGTACTCGTCGGTCAGTGCGCGCAGCTCGGCGTCGGTGAGGTTGACGAAGTCCTCTTCGATGGAGTTGACCTGGGCAGCAATCCGCTGCAGCTTGCGAAGGATCTTGCCCTCGCCGGCGCGCAGGATCTTGTCGAAGACGGACACGTGAGCGGGCTCCTTGCCTGTATTGGCACTGGACGACTGCACGGCGGGTCACCCCACCGCACGGGCCATCGTATGCGAGGAGTCCAACCCCCCGGGAGGTGCGTCAGCACGGTATTCCCGTGTCACCCCCGCGGGCACATGGCCCGATAGCACCGCCCACCGGGGCAAAACGGTCGGCGAGCCCTGGAATCGGCCTCCTGGCGGGCGGGCGGACCGGCGGGATATTCGGATGCCCGGCCGCCTCACCCGGCGAAATAATCCGTTCATGGAAGAAACCAGCACCGAACCGGTCGTCCTGACCACCGAGCGGCTCGTCCTGCGGGCCCCGCAGGAATCCGACGTCGACGCCGTCTTCGCGGCGTGCCAGGATCCGGAGATCCAGCGCTGGACCGTCGTTCCGTCTCCGTACCGGCGCGAGGACGCGGAGTTCTTCGTGCGCGATCTCGCCATCGAGGGCTGGCGCACCGGAGCGAACCGGATCTGGTGCGTGTTCGAGCGCGAGTCCGGCGCCCTGGTCGGGTCCCAGGGGCTCGTCCTGCGCGCCCACGACCCGGGCTCCGCCGAGATCGGCTGGTGGGCGGTGAAGGAGTTCCGCGGCCGCGGCTACACCACCGAGGCCGCCCGCGCCGTCTCCCTCTTCGGCCTGCGCGAGCTCGGCCTGCGCCGCCTGGAGTGGCAGGCCTACGTCGGCAACGAGGGCTCCCGCGCAGTCGCCGCGAAGGCCGGCTACCGCTTCGAGGGCACCCTGCGCTCTTACGCCGAGCAGCGCGGCGTCTTCCACGACGCCTGGATCGCCTCCCTGCTGCCCTCCGACCTGGCCTGAGGCCTCGGCGCCGGCCCGGGCCCGCGAGGCCCGCGGGCCCGGGTCGGCGCCGTTGCGGTCCGTTGCGGTCCGCTGCGGTCCGCACCCCGCCCCCGGCCCGCGCTGTCAGTGCCCGGGGCTACGCTCCCCGGCATGACCGCCGCTGACGCCCGCCCCGCCCCCGTCGCCGTCCTCAGCGCGGACGACGCCCGCCGGATCGCCCTGCGCGCCCAGGGCCTGCTGGGCGCGCCGGACCGCCGCGGCGGGGTGCGCGGGGTGCTGCGGCACCTGGGCGCCGTCCAGTTGGACACCATCTCGGTGCTCGCCCGCTCGCACGAGCTGGTGCCGTACGCCCGGCTCGGCGCGGTCGGCCGCCCGGCCGTCGAGGCGGCCTACTGGGGCGGCGGCACGAGCTTCGAGTACTGGTCGCACGCGGCCTGCGTCCTGCCGGTCGAGGAGTGGCCGCTGTTCGCCTTCCGGCGCCGCCGCTACCGCGACCGCGGCCACCTCTGGGGCCACCAGGTCGCACCCGAGACCTACCGCGCCGTGCTCGACAAGCTGCGCGCCGAGGGGCCGTTGACCTCCACCGAGCTGGGCGGCGCCAAGCGGACCGCCGAGTGGTGGGACTGGTCCGACACCAAGATCGCGGTCGAGCGGGCGCTGGCCTTCGGTGACGTGGTCTGCACCGAGCGCCGGAGCTGGAAGCGGGTCTACGCGCTGGCCGAACAGGCCGTCCCGGCCGAGCTGTTCGGACAGGAGCGGTCGGACGAGGACTGCCTGCGCACGCTGGTCGGCCAGGCCGGCGCCGCGCTCGGCGTGGCCACCCGGGCCGATCTGCTGGACTACCACCGGCTGCGCGCCGAGCAGTTGGACCCGGTGCTCGCCGACAGCGGGCTCGTCCCGGTCGAGGTGACCGGCTGGGGCCCGGACGGCGCCCCGGCCCCGGCCTGGGCCGACCCGGCCGCCCTCGCCACCGTCCCGCGCGGGCGCCACCGCACCACGCTGCTCTCGCCGTTCGACTCGCTGGTCTGGGACCGCGCCCGCACCGAGCGGATCTTCGGCATGACGCACCGGCTGGAGGCGTACACGCCCAAGCACAAGCGGGTGCACGGCTACTTCGCGATGCCGCTGCTGGCCGGCGGCCGGCTGGTCGGCCGGGTCGACCCGGCCCGCGAGGGGCGCACCCTGGTCGCCCGGCAGATCTCGCTGGACGGCGGCGGTGCCCGGCACGTCGAGGCACTGGCGACGGCGCTGCGCGAGGCGGCCGACTGGGTCGGCTGCGACGGGGTGCGGGTCGGGACGCTGCACGACGAGCGGCTGCGCCCGACCCTGGAGAAACTGCTGACGGACCGCTGAGTCCCGCCCGGCTCACCCTATTTCGAGGATCTTCTCCCGCATCGCGTACACCACGGCCTCCATCCTGGAGTGCAGCTGGAGCTTCTCCAGGATGTTGCGCACGTGGTTCTTCACGGTGTTCTCGCTGATGAACAGCTCCTTGGCGATCTCCCGGTTGTTCATCCCGGTCGCCACCAGCTTGAGCACCTCCAGCTCCCGGTCGGTGAGCCGGGGCGCGGGCACCAGGTCCCGGTCGTCGGAACGGCGCTGGATCATCGACTTGAACTCGGTGAGCAGCTTGGACGCCATCGAGGGGCTGATCTGCGACTGCCCGTCGGCGACCGCGCGGATCGCGGTCGCGACCTCGTCGGTGGAGATCTCCTTGAGCAGGTAGCCGGTGGCCCCCGCCTTGATCGCCTCGTAGAGGTCGGCCTCCTCGTCGCTTATCGTCAGCATGATGATCTTGGTGCTGGGCGCCACGTCCTTGATCGCCGTACAGGCCTCGATCCCGCTGCGGCGCGGCATCCGGACGTCCATGAGGATGATGTCGGGCAGCAGGTCGGCGGCCTTCAGCACGGCCTCGGCGCCGTCCCCCGCCTCGCCGACGACCTTGATGTCCGGCTCCTCCGCGAGCACGATCTCCAGCCCGCGGCGGAACAGCGCGTGGTCGTCCACCACCAGGACGCGGATCGGCTCACTCCGGCGCGGCTCGTACGCGGACTCGTCCTCCGCCCCCAACGGCAGCCCTGGCCCGGACCCGGGCCCCAGCCCGAAGTGATCCCCCATCCGCTCCTCCCCCTTCGCGGGTCGTCGTGCGCCAATCATTCCACGCCCCGAACCCGCTGCGGTCACCCTCCGGTGTCGATTCCCCCGCATCGGGTGACCCCTTCGCCGGGCGCCCCGAACGGCGGACACGCCCGAACGCCGGTGACCCCGGCGGCCAGGGCCGCCGGGGTCACCCCTCCATCACCGCTCGGACGGTCAGTCCTCGTCGTCGGACCCGCCGATCGCGCCGCCCGCCCCGCTGCCCGGCCCGGCCGCGAGGTCGGTCTGCAGGTGGATGACGCCGTAGTGGTAGCCGTGCCGGCGGTAGACCACGCTCGGCAGGCCGCTGTCCTTCTCCACGAAGAGGTAGAAGTCGTGGCCGACCAGCTCCATCTCGTAGAGCGCCTGGTCCAGCGCCATGGGGGCGGCCGGGTGCGTCTTCTCCCGGACCACCAGCGGGCCTTCGCCCTCCACTTCCAGGGATCCCATCATGGTCTTGCGGACGGCGCCGTTCGTCTCGCCCTCCGGCGCCGTCGTGGCCGGGAGCGCGGCCAGGGCCGCGGTCGCCTCGGCGACGCTGATCGGGGTGCGGCCGTTCGCGCCGCCCTTGTGCACCCGACGCCGGTCCGCGGACTTGCGCAGCTGCGCGTCGAGCTTCGCCGAGGCCAGGTCGAGCGCCGCGTACGGGTCGGCGGCGGCGGCTTCGGCCCGGATCACGGGGCCGCGGCTGCGGAGAGTGATCTCGACCCGATCGGAGCGGTCGGCCTGCCGCGGGTTGTGCTCCTTGGACACCTCGACGTCCAGGCTGATGGCCTTGGCGTCGAACTTCTGGACCTTCTCCAGCTTCTCGGCCACGTGCTCGCGGAACCTCTTGGGCACCTCGGTCTTGCGGCCCTTGACGACGATGTCCACGCAGAACTCCGATCCCTCGTGCTGACGCCGATCCGGGTGCTACCGGACCGGACTGAGACCCAGCTGGACCAGCCCATCCACTGCTGACCCCCCGCCCCCGCCGCCAGCGGCGGGAAACGACTGGCCCTCACCTCACTTCCTCCCCACCAGGGACGGTTGAAACCCCCTGGGCCTTATCGAACACCTCACACGGGTTTTCCGCCTCCCCAGGCGATGAGGAGGGTATGACCCGATACTGCGGTCGGGCGGTCAAGCTGGTCCACCCTGTCTACCCTCTCGCGGGTGAAGTATGGGTAAATACCTGGACAACGCCCCCCATACGGCGGATCCTGTGCTGACTCTCCGTGCCTGCCACCGCCAGGAGCAGCCGTGCCGCCGTCCCCCGCCGCCACCCGCCCGCCGGCCGCCCAAGGGCCGTTCGGCCACGCACTGGCCGGGCTGCTGGACGTCCTGCTGCCCGCCGACTGCGCGGGCTGCGGCAGCGAGCGCACCCAGCTCTGCCCGGCCTGCCGGCGCGCGCTGGCCACCGCACGGCCGGCCCCGACCGTGCTGCCCTGGACGCACGCCGCCGCGCCGTACACCGGTGCGGTCCGGCAACTGCTGCTCGCCCACAAGGAGCGGGGCGCGCTGCGGCTGGCCGGGCCGCTCGGCGAGGCCCTCGGACGGGCGGTGCGCTCCGCCCTGGGGGCACGGGCCGGGGCCGCGCCGCTGCTGCTGGTCCCGATGCCCTCGGCCCGCTCGGCCGTCCGCGCCCGCGGGCACGATCCGACGCTGCGGCTGGCCGGGGCGGCCGCCCGCTCACTGCGCCGGACCGGCCTGGACGTCCGGGCCGCGCCGCTGCTGCGGCACACCCGGCCGGTCGCCGACCAGGCCGGGCTGAACGCGGCCGAGCGGCGCCGCAACCTGCGCGGAGCCCTGACCGTGCTGCCGCGCGCCCGGACCGGGCCCGCGGGCCTCGCGGGCCGTCACCCGGTGCTGGTGGACGACCTGGTGACCACCGGGGCCAGCCTCGCCGAGGCCGCCCGGGCGCTGGCCGACGCCGGCCTGCCGGCCCGGGCCGGGGCCACGGTCGCGGCCACCGCGCGCCCGGCCGGCTGACCGCCGCCGCGTCAGCTCGCGCGGCCGGCCCCGCGGCGGGCCCGGGAAGGCCCGTCGGCCCGCCCGGACGCGCCGTCAGCCCGCGTAGAGGAAGGACCGGGGCTTGTCGATCAGCGAGGCTTCCCGCCACTGGTGGTTGACCAGGCGGAAGGCCTTGATCTCGCTCGGCTTGCCGTCCGCCTGCTTGACCTCGCCCATCGCGAGCACCGGCGGCGCCTGGGTCAGGCTGTCCCCCCGGGACTCCGAGGCCGCGACGGTCGTCATGCTCTCGGCGCTCTGCAGCTGGGTGTCCGTGCTCTGCGAGCCGTCGGTGCTGATGAAGTACAGCTGCTGGGTCCGGTCGGACTCCTTGCCGAGCACGAGCAGCTGGTCGGTCTCCGCCCAGGACACCGAGGCGACGTCGGTGAGCGTGGGGGCGGCCCGGCGCAGCCCGGTGATCTTCACGGTCGGCGCCTGCGGGGTGCCGTCGTGCACCACCAGTCCGAACCACAGCGAGCGGACGGCCGAGCCCGGGGTCCTGGCCACCAGGGCGACCCGGACGCCGTCCGAGGAGATCTTCAGCGACTGCACGGTCTGCCCGGTCAGCCCCTCGACCGGCACGGTGTACGACTTGGCGCCGCGCACCATCACCACCCGCGGGGCCTGCTTGTTGCGGTCCACCACCCAGAGGTCGCCGCGGCCGTCCCAGGTGGGCGAGGCGAAGCCGTCCTCCTTGTCGCCGCCCTTGGCCGGAGAGCTGAGCACCGGCTCGCCCATGGTCACCGCGCTGTCCGACAGCGGCACCGAGTAGACCTGGTGGCCGTCCTCGCTGATCGCCGCGACCTGGGTGCCGCTGCGGCCGACCGCGACGGCGCCGAGCGGCGGCTTGGTGTTCGACTGCGGCTTGCCGAGGACGCCGCGGACCGGATCGCCGGGGCCCCCCTCGTCGGTCGCCACCAGGGCGCCGTCGGCACGCTGGTAGTACTGCTTCCCGGGCGTCGGCCCGGCCAGCGCACCGGGGCCGGTGGGCGGTTCGTCGCCGCGGCCGACGGTGCAGGAACCGTGCGGCCCCTTCAGCTCCAGCCGCTCGACCTGGCCCTTGCCCTGGTCGGCGAGGGTGTAGAAGAACTGGGTCGCCATCCGCCGGCAGGCCATCGGCTCGCCGAGGTCGACCCCGCCGATCTGCAGGTGGGCGACCCTGCCGTCGTCGATGGTCACCCGCTCGACCCTGACGCCGCTCGGGAACGCCGTCCGGACCACCGGCGAGAGCCAGGTCGAGGGCCCGTCGGCCACCGCCTGGGCCGCCGTGGCCAGCGGGTCTATCCGGCGCCGCAGGTAGACCGGGTCGGCGACCAGCACCTCCTGGCCGACGTTCCCGGAGGCCACCGCCGACGGGTCGGGCGCGGTGTAGAAGAACCGCGCGACCTGCCGGAAGCTGTTCCGGAAGTTGGTCTCGTTCATGATCACGCCGGTCGGCAGCTTGTCGATCCGCCACTCGTCCTTCTCCCGGACGAAGGTGAAGTCGGACGAGACGTTGTTCTGCCCTGCGACCAGCTGGTACGAGTGCTTCTCGTCGACGGTGGCGACCAACTGCCCGCTCACCGGCACCGAGACCGTGGTGTCCGCGTCGGTGACGTCCTGGCCGCCCGGGATGGTCGTGGACGAGAGCACCCGGATCTCCGCCTCGGGCTTCCACTCCGCGGCGGCGCTCTCGGTGAGGTACTTGCGCGCGGTGTCGTACCCCTCGTCGGCGGTCACCGCGTCCAGGAACCCGGTCAGCAGCTCGCGCGGCTTGGCGCCCCGGCCGGGTGCCACCGGGTACACCCGGGCCTGCAGGTTCTTGTCGGCCGACCCCTGGGGCAGCTCCACCCGGGCGATGCCGCCGGAATCCGGCATGGTCGCGCAGCCGCTCGCCACCAGGGCGCCGACCAGCGTGCCGACCGCCGCGAGGAGCCGCGACTCAGTCCTGTTGCTCGTCCCTCGCACGCTGCGACCCCTCCGCGTCCGTCGTCCCGCCCGTCACGTCCGGCTCCGCCGTCCGCTGTGCCACCGACGGCCGTCCGGGCGTCGGGTCCACCATGACCTGGGCGCCGGTGGCCCCGTACCCGGCGGCCGTCCACACGCCCGAGGGGTCCGCGCGCGGCCCCTCCGGCAGTCGGCTGCGGCCCAGCCCGGGGCCGATGTTCAGCACCCCGCCGAGCCCGCTGCCGAGGCTGCTGCCCACGGCCTCCGGCGTCTCCGCCTGGTCCTCGACCGCGGCCGTCGCCGTCGCCCCGGACGGGCTGATCGCCCGCCGGTACGGCGTGCCCTGCGCGCCCAGGCCCCGGTTGTTGCGGGAGTCCTCCGGCTCCAGCCGGAACGGCGCCCGGGTGATCTCGCCGCCGCGGGTGCGCGGCAGGGTGAGCCGGAAGTGCGAGCCGCCGCCGGGCTCGCCCCAGGCCTGGAGCCAGCCGCCGTGCAGGTGGGCGTCCTCGACGGCGATGGACAGGCCGAGGCCGGTGCCGCCGGTGGTCCGCACCCGGGACGGGTCGGCCCGCCAGAAACGGTGGAACACCCGGGACGCCTCGCCCGGCTTGAGTCCGATGCCGTAGTCGCGCACGCCGACCGCGACCGCGCCGTCCGCGGAGCCCAGCCGGACCACCACGTCACGGCCCTCGCCGTGCTCCAGGGCGTTGACCACCAGGTTGCGCAGGATGCGCTCGATCCGTCGGGAGTCCACCTCGGCCAGCACCGGCTCGCCGTCGCCGCGGATCACCACAGCGCTGCCCTTGGCCTCGGCGAGCGGCTCGGCGGCCTCGACCACCCGCGCGACGATCTCGCGCAGGTCGACCGGCTCGGCGTCCAGGATCGCGGCGCCGGCGTCGAAGCGGCTGATCTCCAGCAGGTCGGCGAGCAGCGACTCGAAGCGGTCCAGCTGGCCCTGCAGCAGCTCCGCCGAGCGGGCCGCCATCGGGTCCAGGTCCTCACGGCTGTCGTAGATGAGGTCGGCGGCCATCCGGACCGTGGTCAGCGGGGTGCGCAGCTCGTGCGAGACGTCCGAGACGAACCGCCGCTGCACCCGGGACAGCTCCTCCAGCTGCCGGATCTGCGCCTGAAGGGCGTTGGCCATCCGGTTGAAGGACTCGCCGAGGCGGGCGATGTCGTCCGTCCCGGTGACCTTCATCCGCTCTTCCAGGTGGCCGTCGGCGAGCCGCTCGGAGATCCCGGCGGCCATCCGGACCGGGGTGACCACCTGGCGCACCACGACCCAGGCGATGCCGCCCATGAGGATCACCACGAACACCCCGGCGGTCGCCAGGGTGCCGGTGACCAGGTTGAGGGTGTCGGTCTC
Organism: Kitasatospora sp. NPDC057738; assembly: GCF_042798815.1. Lineage (NCBI taxonomy): Bacteria > Bacillati > Actinomycetota > Actinomycetes > Kitasatosporales > Streptomycetaceae > Kitasatospora > Kitasatospora sp. NPDC057738. Next base: position 33,974 of record NZ_JBHVJT010000084.1, read on the forward strand.
CTGGCCGAAGGAGAACACGTAGAACATCTGGTAGCTGTTCCCGGCCGCGGCCGGACCGACGAACTGCATGCCGAGGGCCAGCCCGGGCTCGGACTTCCCGCCGCTCTCGGGCGAGCGGTGGATCCGGGTCGGCTGGTCGAACATCTGGCCGGGCTCGGAGGCGAGCTTGGCCCGCAGGGCGTCCGGGATGCTGATCGGCTGGATGTCGCCCGAGTAGCGCGGCGCGAAGCCGGCGGTGTCGGGGACGACGGCGCCGGTGCCGGGGGCCATGGCGATCACCGAGTAGACGGTCTGCCCGCTCCCGGCAAGGTCGTTGACCTGCCGCAGCAGCCAGGTGCCGGTCTCGTCGACGGTCGGGTCGGCGGTGCCCCGCAGCTTCTGGTCCCGGGCCTCGTCGATCTTCTTCTGCTCGACCTGGAAGCCGATCCGGGCCTGCGCGCGGGCGGCGTCCATCTTGGTGTCGAGCAGGCCGGTGCGCACCTGCGCCACCACGACCACACCCAGCACCAGGACGACCGCGATGGACGCGAGCAGGGACACCGCGACCACGCGCAGCTGGATCGACCGGCGGTAGAGCGTGGCCACCCGGTGCACGGGGCGGCGCAGCTGACGCTTGACCAGCGCCACCACGGCGGAAGGGCCTCGCCGGCGGCGGGTGGTCGAACTCAGCACGTCGCCGCGCACGGCACCGGCCCCGTCGGCCGCGGAACCCGACGGGGTGTCGTCTGCCCGGTCCGTCACGTCAGCTGGGTCCGGCCTTGTAGCCGACGCCGCGGACGGTCACCACGATCTCGGGGCGCTCCGGGTCCTTCTCGATCTTGGAACGCAGGCGCTGCACATGGACGTTGACCAGGCGGGTGTCCGCCGCGTGGCGGTAGCCCCAGACCTGCTCCAGCAGTACCTCGCGGGTGAACACCTGCCAGGGCTTGCGGGCCAGCGCGACCAGCAGGTCGAACTCCAGCGGGGTCAGCGGGATGCCCCGGCCGTCCCGCTTCACCGAGTGGCCGGCCACGTCGATCACCAGGTCGCCGATGGTCAGCTGCTCGGGCGTGGGCTCCTCGGCGCGGCGCAGCCGCGCACGCACCCGGGCCACCAGCTCCTTGGGCTTGAACGGCTTGGTGACGTAGTCGTCGGCGCCGGACTCCAGACCCACCACCACGTCGACCGTGTCGGTCTTCGCGGTCAGCATCACGATCGGGATGCCCGACTCCGCCCGGATCTGCCGGCACACGTCGATGCCGTCCCGACCGGGCAGCATCAGGTCCAGCAGGACCAGGTCCGGCTTGGTCTCCCGGAACGCCGCTAGCGCCCTGTCCCCATCCGCGACGAAAAACGGCTCAAAACCCTCACCCCGCAGCACGATGCCGAGCATCTCGGCCAGTGCGGAGTCGTCATCAACGACGAGGACGCGTCCCTTCATGCGTCCATCTTCTCATTACCGGATTGTGACCTGCCGCACAGCAGTGCCAATGCTCCAGAACGGCCAACTCCCCCACCGGTGCATTCCGGCCATACCGGGCGAATGCGCCCGCCGGGAACGCCCCCGGCCCCCTCCGGACCCCCTCCGGACCCGCTGCGGACCACCGCCCGACCCGCCGCCGAGGACCGTTGCCGATCAGCAACCGGATCGCCATGGGGCTGGTTTCCGGCCCCATGGCACGATGGGCGCTGCGCGCGGGCGGAAGATCCGTTCGCAGTCGCGCCCGTGACGCCCTCCGAGGAGCAGTGATGACCGACACCCCGGGCTGGGCCTCGCCCAGCTCGTCCGAGCCGCCCCGCGACGACGCCCGGCCCCCGGCCGACGCGCCCGCCGCCGTGCCCGGGCCGTCGGCACCACCGCAGGACACCGCAGGCCGCCCCGGCCCGGCCGGCGCCCCCCGGCCCGGAGAGCAGTGGGGACAGCGGTGGGGCCAGCAGTGGGGGCAGCAGCCTCCCGGCGGCCACCGCCCGTACGGCTGGGGCGCCCCGGCGAGCCCCAAGCCGGGCGTCATCCCGCTGCGCCCGCTGAGCTTCGGCGAACTGCTGGACGGTGCCGTCACCACCGTCCGCCGGCACTGGCGCACCGTGCTCGCGCTCTCGCTCGGCCTCGCCGTGCTCTCCCAGGCCGGCTCCGTCGTGGTCAACCTGCTGGTCAAGGGGAAGACCGGCGAGTCCACCCAGACCCTGCGGATGCTGGCCGGGCTGCCGCTGGAGCTGCTGCTCAACGTGTTCGCCACCGCGCTGCTCACCATCGTGGTCAGCCGCGCCGTCCTCGGCCGGTCGGTGACCGCCGGGGAGGCCTGGCGCGACGCCCGCCCCCGGCTGCTCCAACTGCTCGGGCTGACCCTGCTCACCGCCCTGCTGGGCCCCGGTGTGATCCTGCTCGGCTTCGCCCCCATGGTCGGGTACGGCCTCGCCGGCCAGGGCTCCGCCGCCGTCACCGGCCTGCTGAGCCTGCTCGGTCTGCTGACCCTGCCGGTCGCCGCCTGGCTGTGGATCCGCTTCAGCCTCGCCGCCCCGGCCCTGATGCTGGAGAAGCAGGGCGTGCTGACGGCACTGTCGCGCTCGCGGCGCCTGGTCCGCGGCGCCTGGTGGCGGGTCCTCGGCATCACCGTGCTGGGCTACGTGCTGGCGTTCGTCGTCGCGATGGTCGTCGTGGTCCCGGCCCAGCTCATCGGCCTGCTGCTGGGCTTCGAGAAGCTCAGCCGCCAGGGCCTGCCCGACGCCGCCGACCAGGGCGTCGCCATGCTGCTCCTGCTGGCGGTCGCCGGGATCATCGCCGGCACCTTCACCACCCCGTTCATCGCCGCCGTCGGCGTGCTGGTCTACATCGACCAGCGGATCCGCCGCGAGGCCCTGGACATCGAGCTCGCCCGCGCGGCCGGCCTGCCCGAGCACGGCGGCACCGGCTGGGGCGGCGGCCCGGGCGACCCGACGTCAGCGAGGCGCTGAGCCGGATGCCGAACTGGGGGGAAGGGCTGCTCGCCGCGGGCGGCGCACCGGTCACCGTGCCGCGTGACCCGGCGCGCGAGGCCGCCCGCGACGAACTGCTCGACGCGGAGTACCACAAGCACGACCCGTCCGTGCTGCAGCGGATCACGGACTGGATCTACGACCACATCGCCAGAGCGCTCGACAGCATCTCCGGCGACGGCACCACCGGCACCACCGGACTGATCCTCTTCCTGATCGTCGCGGTGCTGATCGGCGCCGCGCTCTGGTGGCGCCTCGGCGCACCGCGCCGCGCCGCCCGCACCGTCCCGGACGTGTACGGCGCCGAGGGCCCGCGCAGCGCCGACCAGTACCGGGCGGACGCCGCCGGGCACGCCGCCGCCGGACGCTGGACCGAAGCCGTCCGCGAGCAGATGCGCGCCCTGGTGCGCAGCCTGGAGGAGCGCACCCTGCTCGACATCCGCCCCGGCCGCACCGCCGACGAGGCCGCCACCGAGGCCGGCCGGGCGCTGCCCGAGCACGCCGCCGCACTGGCCGCGGCCGCCCGGACCTTCGACGACATCGCGTACGGCGAGCGCACCGCCGACCAGGACGCCTACCGGCTGCTGCACGAGCTCGACCGGACCCTGGAGCGCACCCGCCCGGTCCTCGCGCCCGACACCGCCGGTGCCGCCGTCCCGGCCCCGACCCCGGGAGGAGCGGCATGACCGGTACCGTCCCCACGCCCCCGCCCGGCACCGAGGCGCCCGGCACCCCGACCAGCCTCACCCCCAGCACGCGCGGCCTGTGGCGCCGGGCCCGCTGGTACCTGGCCGTCCTCGCCGCCCTGCTGATCGGCGCCGCCGCCGTGTCCGCCCTCGACCAGGACCGCCGCTACCCGCCGCTGGACCCGCGCTCGTACGACCGCGACGGCGCCCACGCCGTCGTCGCCCTGCTCGAACGCCAGGGCATCAAGGCCGAGCTCAGCACCGACCCGACCACCACCCCGGCCGGACCGGACACCCTCGTGCTGCCCGAACCCGACCTGCTCGACCCCGCCCAGCTGCGCGCCGTCGCCGCCGCCCGGCACCGGCGGCTGGTCCTGGTCGCCCCCGGCCCGGCCGCGCTCACCGCGCTCGCCCCCGGCATCCGGCTGTCCGACGACGCGGGCGGACCGGCCTACGCCTCCGTCCGCTCCACCCCCGCCGACTGCTCGCTCACCGAGGCCGTCCGGGCCGGCAGCGCCCAGCAGGGCGGCATGCTCTACACCAGCGGCAGCCGCGGCGAGGGCTGCTACGCCCGCGGCCACGGCTACCCGCTGGTCGGCCTCCCCGTCGGCGACGGCGACCACGACGTCATCGTGCTCGGCAGCGGAACCTTCCTGCACAACGGCGAACTGACCAAGGACGGCGACGCCTCCCTCGCCCTCGGCCTGCTCGGCTCGCAGCCCCGCCTCACCTGGCACCTGCCCGACTACTCCGCCCCGCTCCCCGAGGGCGCCCGCACCAAGACCTTCGGCGACTACCTGCCGAGCGGCTGGCACTGGGCCGGCTACCAGCTCGCCGTCGCCGCCGTGCTCGCCGCCCTCTGGCGCGGGCGCCGGCTCGGCCCGGTGGTCAGCGAGAACCTGCCCGTGGTGGTCCGCGCCGCCGAGACCACCGAGGGCCGCGCCCGCCTGTACCGGCGGGCCAGGGCCCGCGGCCGCGCCGCCGAGGCGCTGCGCGGCGCCACCGCCCACCGCCTCGCCCCCGCCCTGGGCGTCCCGCTCCGGGCCGACGCACCCGACTCCGACGCGCTCTGCGTCGCCGTGGCCGACCGGCTGCCCGCCCGGCCCGCCGGGGACGTCCGGGCCCTGCTGTACGGCCCGCCCCCGACCGACGACGCCGCACTGCTGCGGCTCGCCGACGACCTCGACGCCCTCGAAAGGCAGGTACGGAACCCGTGACCGACCAGGCAACCGCCCAGCTCCGCTCCGTCCCCGGCACGGCACCCGCTACCCCCGCCACCGACCCGCGCACCGCGCTGACCGCCCTGCGCGCCGAGATCGGCAAGGCCGTGGTCGGCCAGGACGCCGCCGTCACGGGCCTGGTCGTCGCCCTGCTCTGCGGCGGCCACGTGCTGCTGGAGGGCGTCCCCGGCGTCGCCAAGACCCTGCTGGTGCGCACCCTGTCCACCGCGCTCAGCCTGGGGACCAAGCGCATCCAGTTCACCCCCGACCTGATGCCCGGCGACGTCACCGGCTCGCTCGTCTACGACGCCCGCACCGCCGAGTTCTCCTTCCAGCCCGGCCCGGTCTTCACCAACCTGCTGCTCGCCGACGAGATCAACCGCACCCCTCCGAAGACCCAGGCCGCCCTGCTGGAGGCCATGGAGGAGCGCCAGGTCACGGTGGACGGCGAACCGCGCGCCCTGCCCGTCCCGTTCCTGGTCGCCGCGACCCAGAACCCGGTCGAGTACGAGGGCACCTACCCGCTGCCCGAGGCCCAGCTGGACCGCTTCCTGCTCAAGCTGATCCTGCCGCTGCCCGACCGCGACCAGGAGTTCCAGGTGCTCTCCCGGCACGCCGCCGGCTTCGACCCCCGGGACCTCCGCGCGGCCGGCGTCCGCCCGGTCGCCGGGCCCGAGCACCTGGTCGCCGCCCGCGAGCAGATCGCCAAGCTGACCGTCTCCCCCGAGATCCTCGCCTACATCGTCGACCTCTGCCGGGCCACCCGGCAGTCCCCGTCGCTGTCGATCGGCGTCTCCCCGCGCGGCGCCACCGCCCTGCTCGCCGCCTCCCGCGCCTGGGCCTGGCTGGCCGGCCGCGACTACGTCACCCCGGACGACGTCAAGGCGCTCGCCCTGCCCACCCTGCGGCACCGGGTCGCGCTGCGCGCCGAGGCCGAGATGGAGGGCGTCACCGCCGACTCCGTCATCCAGGCCGTCCTCGCCCAGACGCCCGCACCCCGCTGACCCGGGCACACCCCACCGCGGCACGCCGTCCCGCACCCCACCGCACCACACCCGTTTCCGGCCCTCCGGCCCACGGGCTACCGGCCCACGGGCCACCGACTCACGGGCTTCCGAAGGAGCGCACCGCATGGCCCTCACCGGGCGAACCGCCCTGCTCGCCGCACTCGGCGCGCTCGTCGTGGGCCTGCTGCTGCCGTCCTGGACCGGGATCGGCCTGGTCACCGGCGCGGTGCTGGTCGCCGTCGCGGTCGACCTGGTGCTCGCCGCCCCGGTCCGCGGCCTGCGACTCGGACGGAGCGGCGACACCACCGTGCGGCTCGGCGAGCCCGCCACGGTCGAACTGACCGTCACCAACCCGTCCGGCCGACTGCTCCGCGGCCTGGTCCGCGACGCCTGGGCCCCGTCCGCCTGGCGCCCCGGCACCGCCGAGGCCGCCTCCCGGCACGCCCTGACCCTCCCCGGCGGCGAGCGGCGCCGGATCACCACCGTGCTCACCCCCACCCGCCGCGGCGACCACCACGCCCACCGGGTGACGGTCCGCTCGCTCGGCCCGCTCGGCCTGGCCGGCCGCCAGGGCTCGCACCTCGTCCCCTGGACGGTCCGCGCACTGCCCCCGTTCGCCAGCCGCAAGCACCTGCCCTCCCGGCTCGCCCGGCTGCGCGAACTCGACGGCCGCACCTCGGTGCTGACCCGCGGCCAGGGCACCGAGTTCGACTCCCTGCGCGAGTACCTGCCCGGCGACGACGTCCGCTCCATCGACTGGCGCGCCAGCGCCCGCCGGAACACCGTCGCCGTCCGCACCTGGCGCCCCGAACGCGACCGGCACATCCTCGTCGTCCTCGACACCGGCCGCACCTCGGCCGGCCGGGTCGGCGACGCACCCCGCCTGGACGCCGCCCTCGACGCCGCGCTGCTGCTCACCGCCCTCGCCACCCGGGCCGGCGACCGGGTCGACCTGCTCGCCCACGACTCCCGCAAGCGCGTCACCGTGGCCGGCAGCTCGGCCCACGAGGTACTGCCCGCCTTCACCAACGCGATGGCCGGGCTCGAACCCGCCCTGCACGAGACCGACATGCGCTCACTGGTGGCCACCGCACTCAAGATGGCCCCCCAGCGCTCGCTGATCGTGCTGCTCACCGGCCTCGACGCGGCCCCGGTCGAGGACGGGCTGCGCCCGCTGCTGCCCATGCTCACCAAGCGCCACGAGGTCGTCCTCGCCTCCGTCGCCGACCCGCAGCTGGAGGTCCTCGCCGCCGGGCGGGGCACCCTGGACGCGGTCTACGGCGCGGCGGCCGCCGAACAGACCCGCGCCGACCGCCGGGCCACCGCCGAGCGCCTCACCCGCCACGGCGTCACCGTCCTGGACGCCCCGCCGGCCCGGATCGCCCCGGCCCTGGCCGACACCTACCTGGCGATGAAGGCCGCCGGCCGGCTCTGAGCCGCTGCCCTCCGGATGCCGCCCAGGCGGATCCGACGCTCCGTCACTCCCGGGTCCGCCCCCTCAACCCAGCGTTGAGCCGGGCCGCCTGACGGGTCAGGTGCTCGCGCTCGGCGAGGTTGGACGCCTTGAGCGCCGCCTCCGCGTACAGCCGCGACGCCGTCGCCGCGTCCCCGTCGCGCTCGTGCAGGTACGCCGCCACCGCCGTGTACCGGGGCAGCGCGTCGTCCAGTTCGGCGAGCTCCGCCAGCCCGGCGCGCGGACCGTCCGCCTCGCCGACCGCCACCGCGCGGTTGAGCCGCACCACCGGACTGGCGGTCAGCCGGACGAGCTCGTCGTACCATTCGACGATCTGCACCCAGTCCGTCTCCTCGGCGGTGGGGGCGTCGGCGTGCAGCGCCGCGACGGCCGCCTGGGCCTGGAACTCGCCCAGCCGGTCCCGGGCCAGGGCCCTGTGCAGGATCCCGATGCCCTCGGCGATCAGTCCGGTGTCCCAGCGGGCGCGGTCCTGCTCGGCCAGCGGCACCAGCGCACCGTCGGGCCCGGTCCGGCCGGCCCGCCGGGCGTGGTGCAACAGCATCAGGGCCAGCAACCCCGCCACCTCGGGATGATCGATCACCGCCGCGAGCTGCCGGGTGAGCCGGATCGCCTCGGCCGCGAGGTCGACATCACCGGAGTAGCCCTCGTTGAAGACCAGGTAGAGCACCCGGAGCACGGTGGCGACGTCCCCTGGCTGATCGAACCGGACGCCGGAGACGGTGCGCTTGGCCCTGCTGATCCGCTGCGCCATCGTCGCCTCGGGCACCAGATAGGCCCGGGCGATCTGGCGGGTGGTCAACCCGCCCACCGCACGCAGGGTCAGCGCGACGGCCGAAGAGGGCGTCAACGACGGGTGGGCGCACAGGAAGTAGAGCTGGAGCGTGTCGTCCGCACCGGCCGCGGGCCCCGGCCCCGGCTCCTGCTCGACCAGGTCCTCCCGACGGCGCCGGGCGGCATCCGACCGGGCCGCGTCCAGGAACTTGCGCCAGGCCACGGTGACCAGCCAGCCCTTGGGGTCGCGCGGCTGCCCGTCGGACCAGACCCGGACCGCCTCGACCAGCGCCTCCTGCACGGCGTCCTCGGCCGCCGCGAAATCCGCTCCGCGGCGGACGAGGACACCGATGACGCTCGGCGTGAGGCTCCTCAACAGGGCCTCGTTCATCGGGCAGGTCACTCCGTGATGGTCGGCGGCATGGCGAGGAACGGGCGCAGTTCCAGCCACTCGTGGATCGGCTTCCCCCCGGCCCCGGGCGCGGCCGACAGCTCCCCGGCCAGCTCGACGGCGCGCTCGTAGCTGTCGACGTCGATCACCATCCAGCCGGCGATGAGGTCCTTGGTCTCCGCGAACGGACCGTCGGTGACCGGCGGACGCCCCTCGCCGTCGTACCGGACCCACGTCCCCTCGGGTGCGAGCGCCTGACCGTCGACGAACTCGCCGGTCTTCTCCAGCCGGTCCGCGAAGTCCTGCATGTAGGTGATGTGCGCCGTGACCTCCTCCGGCGTCCACTGGTCCATCGGCACGCAGTTGACCGCGTCCGGGGCACCCCGGTAGTGCTTCAGCAGCAGGTACTTGGCCATCGTCGTCTCCTCGGAGCTTGGTGCGACCCATTCTGGCCGCGCTCACCCCGGGGACGGTGCCGGGCACGGGTTCTCGACACGGCCGGCCGAGATTTTTTCGACCCACCCGCGGCCGGCCTGTCGGGCCCGGAAGCCTCGTTGGGCCGGTTGGGCCGGTTGGGCCGGTTGGGCCCGGAAACGCGAAGAACCCCCATCCGGAATCCGGATGGGGGTTCTTCTGAATAATTGTTCGGCGGCGTCCTACTCTCCCACAGGGTCCCCCCTGCAGTACCATCGGCGCTGTAAGGCTTAGCTTC
>NZ_JBHVJT010000085.1:0-23540 GCF_042798815.1 Kitasatospora sp. NPDC057738
CATACGCTGCGCGCACGCCCGGGGTTGGGATGCCCCCCCCGCCCGCCAGCGCCCCCCCCCCGCGCGGCGGCGTGGCGGGCCTCGGCGGTGGCCGCGCGGTCGTCGGCTCTGGCGACAGCGGCGCGCAGGGCGTCGAGGCGGGGGTGGACCCGGTCCGCCCGGGAGTCCGCGAGGACGGCGGCGAGGCGGACGCGTTCGGCGCGCAGGCGCTCGACCTCGGCCTGGGCGGCCTGGAAGGCGGCGACGGCCTCGGGCCAGGAGGGAACGGGCTCGGCGGGGGCCTGGACTTCGGGAGTGGGAGGGGGAGTTGGGGCGGTGGTGGCCGGCGCCGTGACCGCGGCCGGGCGACGGTCGCGCGGGGTCCGGGCGGGCCTGGGCGCACTGGGCGGCACCCAGTCGCCGAGGACGGCGTTCATGCCGCGCAGCGGCGGGAGCCCGGCGTCGGCGCGGGCCGCGGACTCGTCCTCGGGCAGGCGGCCCCACCAGAAGCGCTCGGTGAACCTGGTCCGGTTGGTCTTGTTGCCGAGGACGGCGGCGACCAGCCCCCAGGCGGGCGCGCCGCCGAGCAGGGCGGAGGCGAGGTCGGAGAAGTGGTCGGGGCCGTCCTGCCAGTGCGCGTCGAGGGCGTCGGCACCGGGCAGTTCGGCGGTGATGTTCTCCACCGCGCCGTTGTTGGAGGAGGTGACCACGATCTCGCGGCCGGCTAGCCGCGGGTCGAGGGCGGAGACGAAGCGCGGGTGGACACCATGACGGTCCTTGCCCCGCCAGGCACGGCCGACGAACGCCTCCTCGGGCCTCCGGTACCCGGCCATCACGGCGGCGCGTTCGACCACGAGGGCGGCGACCAGGTCGCGGAGCATGGTGGTCTTGCCGGTGCCGGGCGGGCCGTTGACGGAGAACAGGCCACCGGCGTCGGTGCTCGCGGTGGCGGCCTCCGTGCTTCCGGCGCCGGCCCCGGCGCTGCCCCCGGCTGCGGCGCTGCCCCCTGCCCCGGCGCTGCCCCCGACCCCGGCGCGGTCCGCGAGCATGCGGTTGACCGCGAACTGCTGGCTGAGCGCCAGCGGGTACCGCGACTTGGCGGGCCAGCGTCCGGCGGGGACGAGAGCCGGGTCGACGCCGGCCAGGACGGCGAGCCGGTCCTCCCGCAGATCGGTGCGGGCGTCGACCGGGATGTCCCGGCGACCGGTCAGGTAGGCCTCCAGGGCGGGGCCGAGGCCTGCCGCCCGCAGGCCCCCGTCCCCGAGCGCGGCACGGACCCGGGCGAGGTCGGGCGGCAGGAGACTGTTGAGGAACGGCTGCGCGGCGGCGGGCTTGGCCTTCGGGTCGCGCGGGCGGTGCACCAGCCGGCTCCGGACCCGGATCACCCGCGGGTCCAAGTGCTCCTCGACACCGCAGAGATGGGCGATCTGGGCGGTCAGGGCGACGAGGTCGGCGAGCGCGACCGGGCGAGGGCCGGTGTCCTCCGCCGCCTCCGTCTCCGCCGCGTCCGCCGTCTCCGCCGTCTCCTCGGCGGGCGGCTGCGGCGCGGCGGACGGGGAACCCCCACCCGCGCCCTGCTGGTCCGGACGACGGGTCGCCGCCCACTCGGCGACGCGCCGCACCAGCGGCTCCGTCGCCCCCTGCACCGCGGCCCCGGCGACCTCACCGAACAGCGCACCGACCGCCGAGACCGCCGCGCCGCCCAGGATCTCCGCGATCAGCTGCTGCCAGCTGCGAACGGCCTCGTCCCCCTCCCCCACGGGCAGGTCCGCCAGGAGCCCGGGCCCCGGCGCGTACGGAATCGGCGTGGCGGTCAGCCGCCCCACCGCGACCTCGAACGCCTCGCCCAACTCCTCGAAGCCGTCCAGCCACCCGGCCGCCGACGGCCCCGGGTCGAACAGCCGGCCCGTCGCCCAACCGCACGCGGAAACCACCGAAGTGTCCTCGACCGGCCGCCCGTGCTCGTCCAGGACGAGGGCGAACATCGCGCTCTTCCCCGACAGCACCAACTCCTCGTCCGGTACCCCCGGATCCGGGTCGGTCCCCTTCGGCAGAACGGCGATCATCGCCTGCCGAAGCAGCTCCAGGTCGTACACCCCGCCGTACACCTCGTGCCGCCACACCATCCCCCGCGGCGCCCGCCGGGCCGCCGTCTCCGGATGCTCCGGCGCCCACGGCAGCAACAGCGCCGGCCGGCCCGCCGCCGGCGTCACGTCGACGGTGATCGCGTCCGAGGCCCGGGGACGGCCGGCCCGGCGCTTCCGCGGCACCTCCGGTATCGGCGGCGGGCTGAACAGCTCGACCGCCCGCCAGCACTCCAGCAGGTCCCCCGCACGCCCGTCCCTGTCCCGCACCCCGTAGCCCCCTGCGTCGAACCCGCGGCACGAAGCCGCTTCGTGTGCCGATCAACCGGCCGCAGAATCTACCGGACTGCGGGCGGGTAGGCCGAGGGCCCATGTCCCCTCACGGGGCCTCTGACTCATGGCACGATGTCCTCGGCACTTTGACGCCTCGGCGAAGAAACGGCAAGGTCGCCACATCGCCGCAGCTCACAAAGGGTCCTCCCCGCGCACGCGGGGGTCAGCCGGGGAACGCCGTCCGGGGGCCGCGTCGCCGTGGCTTCGTCGCAATTACGGGGCGGACCTGGTGGCGTCGGTTCCACTCGCCGCCGGACGGCCCCGGACCACGGACGCCGGCTGCGGGATGATCCCACAGCCGGCGCCGGGCCGTGACGTGCGTGGCGCGACCCGTACCGATGACGCCAGGTCAGGTCGAGATGCCGCAGTACTGCTGCTGTTTGCCGATCGCGCGGTAGACGCAGTCGGCCGTCTCCACCAGGCGCAGGACCGCTTCGCGGTTGCGGCTGGTCTCGCGGCCGATCACCTCGTCGGGCGGGTAGAAGCCGCCGCCGCTGCCGCTCTCGCCGGGGTACATCTCGAAGGTGTAGGCGAAGATCCGGTGGGCGCCCCACAGCCAGTCGTCGATCGCCCCGTCGGTGATGTAGAGGTCGCTCGACTGTTCGGGCGTGTAGCCGTTGGTGGCGGCCATGCCGCGGCCGAGGGTGGCGAAGGTGTTGTACTCGTCGGCGGTCATGCCGGTGGCGGTTTCGGCGGTGGTCCAGCCGAACGGCCAGAGGACCAGTTCGCTGTAGGTGTGGAAGTCGATGGCGGCGGTGATCTGCTGCTTGCCGTCGACGACCCGGCTGCGGACGAAGTCGGCGACGACCTTGGTCTCCTTGGCGGACTCCGGTGCGCTGCCCCGGTACGTCTCGTTGGAGGTGGAGCCGGAGGAGCCGCCGCAGCAGCCCCACTTGTAGTTCCAGTTGCGGTTGAGGTCGGTGCCGACGCTGTTGCTGCCGCTGTTGGGCTGGCGGTCCTTGCGCCAGCTGCGGTAGCGGCCGGTGGCGATGTCGTACTCGCCGCCGTCCGGGTTGAGGTCGGGGATCACCCAGATCTCGCGGCTGTTGACGGCGTTGGCGATGCGGCTGTCGATGGCGTACTTGTCGCCGAACTCGTGCAGCAGGTAGAGCGCCATCTCGACGGTGAGGTGTTCGCGGGCGTGCTGGTGGGCGGTGAACAGCACTTCGGGTTCGTTCTCGTCGGTGCCGACGTTGTCGCTGATCTTCACCGCGACGATCGGGCGGCCCTCGTAGGAGGTGCCGATGACGCGCTTGCTCATGATGTCGGGGTGGGCGGCGACCACCGCGTCGATGTCGGCGGTGGCCTCGGCGTAGTTGTGGTAGCCGGAGTCGGCCTGCGGGAAGTCGTACACCGGGCCGGCCAGGCCTTCGTCGCCGGGTTCGGCGCCGTAGCGGGGGCCGGGCAGTGCGACGGGCGACCAGCCGAGCGCCCGCAGCCGGGCGGCTTCGGCGGGGGTGGCGGTGACCACCACCGCTTCGGGCAGGACGGCGTCGACGGAGACGCCGGTGGCGGCGACGGCGGTGCGTTCGGCGACGGTGCGGGGACCGTCGAGTCGATACTGCCGTGCGGTGTCGCTGCCGATGCCGGTGTCGATTCCGGTGTCGATACCGAAACCGGTGACGGGCGCGGGCGGTCGGGGGCGGCCTGGGCGGTGAGCGGGGTGGCGAGGGCGAGGGCCAGCAGCACGGCGGTGGCCGCGGCGGGCTTCCCTCGGCGGGGCAGTCGCATGACTGTCCTCCTGTGGGGTCCGTGGGGGCGGAACTGTGGAGGAGGTTCGGCGCGCGCCAGCTTGATGGTCCGCCAGTGTCATGGGTTCGTCAAGGCGTTGGAAAGGCCGGACCCGGCCGCGGATCGGCCCGCACGACTCAGGAGGCCGGACGGGTCCCACAGGTCGCCAGGCTGCACCAGCGACGCCGGCCGCTCGCGTCCGGGAAGAGCCAGCCGCAGCCGGTGCTGGGCAGCGGCGGACGGTGAACCGGCGCGGGTCGGCGAGCAGTTCGCCGGCCGCGCGGGCGGCGGCGTACAGCGGCAGCCGCAGGCCGGCCGACGGCGGCAGTCGCCAGTGCGCCAGGCCGTCCTCGCCCCGGATGAGGACCGCCGACCGCCCGGCCTCCTGCACCACGGCCGCCACCGCCCCGAGGGCGGCGCCGTCCTGCGGGTCGGTCAGGCACGCGTGGAGGGCCGACCGGAACGCGCGGGCGTCGGCGAGCACGCCGGCGGCCTCCGCGGGCCGCTCCGCCGCCCGGCGGAGCAGGGCCTCGACGACCGGCCCGCCGGCGAGGTCGTGGTGGCCGGCCCAGACCGCGAGCGTGGGGTAGCCGCGCGCCCGCGGCCCGATCCTGCTCGGCGTCGGCGCCGGCGCCGGCAACCTGCCCCGCGACCTCTACACCGTCGACGGCGTCTACACCATCGACATCAGCGCGACCGGCTACCGGACGCTGACCTTCGAGCAGGGCTCGGCCGAACCGCTCTGCGCGAAGATCGCCTGACCGCGCGCCACGCGCACGGCGCCACCGGCGGGCGGCAGCCCCCCACCTTGCCCCTCGGGCCGCGCCACGCCGCGCCACGCCGGGCCGCACCGGCCGACTGGCCCGTCCGGCGCAGCGTGACGCGCGGGACGGGCGGGTTGCTGCGATCTTCGGAGGGCACCCGGCCGCGCCCGACCGCCGGGTCCCGTCGTCCCGAGACCGTGGAGGCCCGGATGTGGCAGGCTCCCCCCGCCCCCGTCAGCCGCGAGTGGCTCCCGGTGCTGGACATGCCGGCGCCCGGTCCGCAGAACCGCTGGACGGTGCTGCTGCGCGCGCTGCTGCTGATCCCCCAGCTCGTGGTGGTGTGGGTGCTGTCGGTGGTGGCGTTCCTGGTCACCGTCGTCGGCTGGTTCGGTGCGCTGGTGCTCGGCCGGCTGCCCGGTTTCGTGGCGGACTACCTCACGGTGTTCATCCCGTACGACACCCGCGTCACCGCGTACATGATGCTCACCGGGGACCGCTATCCGCCGTTCCGGTTCGAGGTCCCCGACTATCCGGTGCAGGTCGGGCTGCGGCCGGGTGAGCTGAACCGGCTCGCCGTGCTGTTCCGCATCGTCCTCGTCATCCCGGCCGCGATCGTGCAGGGCCTGGCGTACGCGGGCTGGTGGACGGTGTCGTTCGTCCTCTGGCTGGTGGTGCTGCTCCTCGGCCGGATGCCGCAGCCGCTGTACGAGGCGACGACCGCGATCCTGCGCTACCGGATGCGTTTCATCTCCTACCTGGTGATGGTCTCGTCCGCCTACCCCAAGCGCCTGTTCGGCGACGAGCCGGGCAGTGAGCCGGCCGGGCCGGCGTCGGCCACCCGCCCGCTGGTCCTGGGCGGCGCCGGACGCGGCCTGCTCGTCCTCTTCCTGATCCTCGGCCTGGCCTCCTCGGCGACGGGCTCGGTCACCGCCTCCGTGAACTCGGACGACGACAACGACGACGAGGGCTCCCACCCGGCCCAGCACGTCGTCGCACCCCTGGTGCCGGGCCCCGCCGACCGGGCCCGCGACTCCGGTCGGATCGGCGAGGACGCCCGCGAGTCGTAGGTTCGCCCGATCAGGGGGCGCGTACGCACCGGCGCGCCGTTGCCGCGTACGCGCCGTCTGATCGAGAGAGCAAGGTTACCGGCGGTATGTGCACGGCTACGTTTGGCATATGACGCACTCTCGACTCCGCCGACTCCTCGTCCGCACAGCCGGGGCCCTCGTGCTCCTGGCCGCGCCCCTCGGGGCGCAGGCCGCCGCCGCGCACAGCCCGGCCGGGGACCGGAGAGCCATCATCACCGCACTCGGCGACGGCGACCGCGACGCACTCCAGCGGTCGGTGGACGCCCAGCTCGCCGCGGGCAAGGGCGGCAAGCAGACCGCCGCCAACGAGATCACCTACCCGGACGGCGCGGTGATGGTGCTCCCGCTGCCCGGGCAGGCGCAGGCACCGCCGTGGAGCGGCGACCACCACCGCCGCACCGTCCGGAGCCCGGACTGGAAGAACTGCCCCACCCCGGCCACCGAGCCGTCCTACTACTGCTTCTACGCCGACCGGAACTGGGGCGGCCGCCGGCTCCAGTTCAACCTCTTCCACGAGGACGCCGCCGTGTACTTCACCGACTACGGGTTCCGCGACCAGGCGAGCAGCTGGGTGAACACGGCGCGCGGGCTGGAGGTGATCGTGGACAACGACCCGGGCGACGGCCAGTGGCAGATGCTCTGGAAGGAGCCGGCGGTGTCGCTGTCCGCGTCGGTCGCGTACGACAACATGGCCGACCGGTTCTGGGCGGTCAGGCAGTAGCCACCGGCCGCACCACCGGCCACTGGCTACCGGCCGGCGGCCGAGGCCGGAGGTGAGACCGCGCCGGTGGGGACCGGCTCCGGCATGACCGTGATGTAGGTCGGCGCCGGCGCGGTCTGCCGGGAGTCCGCCGCGTACCAGCCGGCGCCGAACGCGACGATGCCCAGCAGAAGGCCCCCGAGGACCAGCGTGAGGATGTGCTGCTTCATGGCCCAAGGGTAGGGGTGGAGCAGCCAACTTCCTTGCAGCCACGGCTCGCTGAGCCCGCCAGCCGTCAACCGGGATTGACGCCCCGACGGGCCCTGCGCACACCCCAGCACGTCGAACCCGGCGTCACCCACACGAGCGCATTGCGCCGCCCCGCGGAATCGATCTGCTTCGCATGCGGCAGAAACCCTCCGCGGCGGAACCTCCGTCGACGCCCGCCCCCCCACACCAGGAGACCCATCATGCGACTGGCCCTGTCCCTCCGCGCCGTCCTCGCCGTCCTCGCGCTGGTCGGCGGGACGGTGGTGGTGACCGCGACCCCGGCCACCGCGGCGACCTGCCCGCACAGCGACTCGCCCAAGATCGACGGTGCGGAGGCCACCTGGACCCTGAAGTGCAAGAAGGTCGAGGGAGTCGAGTCGCTGTACGTCGACGGGTGGGTGGAGGACACCCGGGCCGACGGGATGTGCGCGACGGTCACGATCGCCGCCGACAGCAAGAGCTACCCGGAGGAGGTGCAGGCCTGCGGCTCCGGGACGCGCGAGCAGATCCACAAGTTCTACACCGGCCGGAGCGCCACGGTGAAGCTCAGCGTGCGCTGATGACCGGTTGACCGGCCGGGGGCGGGGCCGACGGCCTGAGTCGACGGGCCCGGCCCGGCCGGGCCGGGTCGCGCCAGGTCAGGTCAGGACGCGTCGGGCCCGGAGGGCAGCACGGCCACGGCCTCCACCTCCACCAGCTGTTCGTCGTACCCGAGCACCGTGACGCCGAGCAGGGTGCTCGGGGCGTCGTGCTCCCCCATGTAGGCGCGGTAGACGTTCCACACCTTCACCAGGTCGGCCTGGTCGCCGGAGGCCACGTACACGGTCGTCCGGGCGATGTCGGTGAGGGCCGCGCCGCTGTCCTCCAGCACGGCTATCAGGTTCCGCATCACCTGGTGGGCCTGGCCCTCGAAGTCGCCCACGGCGACCGTCCGGCCCTCCTCGTCCAGCGGGCAGGCCCCGGCCAGCCAGAGCGAGCGGGCCGGGGCGTCGACCTCCGCCGCGTAGGCGTAGTCCACCGCCCTGGTCAGCCGCGTGGAGCGGATCAGCTTGACGGCTCTGCTCATGTGGTCCTCCGACGGTCCCGACCGAACGTTCGCGCCCATCGTTGGCGTCTCCTGAACAACCGTCAAACCATTTACCGGCGAACCCCCCTCCGTTTCGGGGCTCTTGCGTCGGCGATTCACCGTTGCGGGTGATGGCGGACCGGCCCGCCGCAGCGGAATCCTGGTGGGTGCCCGCCCGGGCACCACACCCCGGGCGCCCAGCCACCTCCAGCACCGGGAGGCACCGCCATGGAGCCCCAACCGTCCGACCGTGACCAGACCTCCGGCGTCCGTCGGCGCCGCATGCTCGGCCTCGCGCTCGGGGCGGGTCTCGTCCCGGCGCTCGGCCCGGCCGCCCAGGCGGCGTCCGACGCCCCGCCCGGGACGGCCCGGTCGCTGCCCGCGGCCGCGCTGGGCCGCCGGGTCGCCGACGTGGCCGCGAGCCAGCTCGGCGTGCCGTACGCCTGGGGCGGAGGCGACCGGCTGGGCGCGAGCCTCGGTTTCTGCGACGAGGAGAACGGCTGGCTGAACGGCGTGTGCATGGGCGAGAGGACGGTCGGCTTCGACTGCAGCGGCCTCTCGCTCTACTGCTGGTACCGGGCCAGCCACGGCACCGTCGAGCTCGGGCACTACACCGTCGCGCAGTTCAACCTCGGTGCCCCGGTGGAACGCGACGCGCTCGCCCCGGGCGACCTGCTGTTCTTCTCCCGCCCCGACGCCCCCCTGCACCACGTCGGGATCCACGTCGGCGAGGGCGCGATGATCCACGCCGAGCGGACGGGCACCCTGGTCGCCCGGGTCGAGAACGTGCTCGACGTGCCGCGCTGGGCGGGCGAGTTCGCCGGCGCCCGCCGCCCGGGGCAACGCTCGGCCTGAGGCGGACGACCCGACGCGACCGGCCCGAAGCGGCCGACCCCACGCCCGCCCCACGGTCACAGGCCGCCGCACCACTCCCCCGTCCCGTGGTGCACCCGCAGCAGCAGTTCCTGCAGCACCTGCCGCTCCCCCGCGTCCAGCGGCGCGAGCACGGCGTCCTGCACCGCCCGCGCCTGCGCCTCCAGGTCGGCGAGCAGCGCCCGTCCGGCATCGGTGACCGAGACCGAGACCCTCCGCCGGTCGGCCTGGTCCCTGGCGCGTTCGACGTACCCGGCGGCGGCGAGCCGGTCGGCGACCTTGGCCAGGTCGCTCGGGTCGATGGCCAGCCGCCGCACCAGGTCCCGCTGGGCCTGCGGGCCGAAGTCGGCGAGTGCGGCCAGCACCGCCATGTCCCAGAGCCGCAGGCCGCGTTCGGCCAGCCGCTCGGCGAGCCGGCCGCGCGCCGCCTTGCCGATTCGGGAGAGCAGGTAGGTGCTGAGGTCCAGCAGGGTCGGGGGGAGTTCGGCGGCGGGGTGCGGGTTCTCGGAGGCCATGGCGGCAGTCTAGGGTCTCTCCCTATAGTGGGTTGTGACCCATCAACTCGGGAACCGCCGGAACCGCCGGAACCACCCCCCGCGCCGCCCCCGCACACCGCCCCCGCACCGCCGCTCTCTCCACCCCCTTTGCCAGGAGTTCGCCCGTGGACGCCCCGTACCCCCGCCTGCTCGTCTCCCGCTTCGCCGAGTGCTTCGCCTTCTACCGCGCGGTCCTCCCGGAGCTCACCGGCGCCACCCCGGCCAAGGGCGCGCCCGAGGGCCCGTACGCCAACTGGGACCTCGCCGACCGCACCTGCCTGGCCCTCTTCGACCGATCCGCGATGGCCGCGGCCCTCGGCGCCGCCGAGCTCCCCGCCCACCCCGCCGCACCCTCGCAGGACACCGCGATGCTGGTCCTCCGGGTGGACGACGTGGACGGCGCACTCGGCCTCTGCCTGCGCCACGGCGGCACCCCCGTCACCCCGCCGACCGACCGCCCGGAGTGGGGCCCCACCCTGCGCGGCGCCCATCTGCGCGACCCGGACGGCCACGTGATCGAGCTCCAGTCCTACTGACCGGCCCCGCCGCACGGGGCTTGCGCCTCGTGCGGCGCGGTCGGCCGGCGGACCGCCCCGACCGGGCCTACTCCATCGGCAGCGACGGGTGGCCCGCCGGCCCGTAGGCCTCGAATCCTCCTCCGGCCTGCGCGAGTTGATCGGCCCGGAAGTCCGAGGAGCAGGCCCGCCCGAGAGCCTGCGAGGCGGCGTCGGCGCCCGGGACGTGCCCGAGCACCGCGGCACAGTACTGGACGGCGGGGCTGGGCAGCGGGCGGAGCTCGGCCGAGCCTGCCGGGGTGGCGGCCACCGCTCCGGCGAGGGCGAGACAGCCGGCCAGAGCGGGAACGGCGAAGCCGTGTGGGACGCGCATCGGGAGTACCTCCGTACGGGTGGGGACAGCGGCGGCCGCGGACTCGGCCGCCCGGCCCATTCGACGGGCGGCCGCCGCCCTCGGCCCGACCGACACACCGCACACCGCACTAGTCGTACGTATGCCACGGACGGCCCCACCGAGGCCCCGCGGACGGGCGTCCGAGGCCGGGCCCTACGGCCGCCGGGAGGCGTACTCCGCCCACAGTTCCGCGTCGCACGCCGCCACCAGCGCGCCGATCCGCGCCCACGCCTCCTCGGCCGGCAGCGGCTCCAGCCGTCGGCCGTCCCGCAGTCGCAGCGCGACCCTGTCGTCCACGGCCTCCTTCGCCCCGATCACCGCCTGGTACGGCACCAGCCGGGCCTCGCGGATCCGGGCGCCCAGGGTTCCGTGCTCGGGCCCGTCGACCTCGGCGCGCAGGCCGAGGTCCAGGCAGCGCTGCCGGAACCGTTCGGCCTGCGGCAGTTCGGCCTCGGAGACGGGCAGCAGCACCACCTGGACGGGCGCGAGCCAGGCCGGGAACGCGCCGCCGTACAGCTCGATCAGGTGGGCGACCACCCGCTCGACGCTGCCGATCACGCTGCGGTGCACCATCACCGGGCGGTGCTTGGCGCCGTCCGCGCCGATGTAGTGCAGGTTGAACCGCTCCGGCTGGTGGAAGTCGATCTGCACGGTGGAGAGGGTGAACTCACGGCCGGCGCCGTCGGCGATCTGCACGTCGATCTTGGGCCCGTAGAACGCCGCCTCGCCCTCCGCCGCCTCGAACGGCACCCCGGAGCGCTCCAGCACCTCGGTGAGCAGTGCGACGGCGCGCTCCCAGAGCGCCGGGTCCGCCACGTACTTGCCGCCCGCGCCGGGCAGCGAGAGCCGGTAGCGGACCGGGACGACGCCCAGTGCCCGGTGCGCCTCGCGGATCAGCTCCAGTGCGGCGACGGCCTCGTCGGCCGCCTGCTCCGGGGTGCAGAAGATGTGGGCGTCGTTCAGCTGGATCGCCCGGACCCTGGTCAGCCCGCCCAGCACCCCGGACAGCTCGGAGCGGTACATGCCGCCCAACTCCGCCATGCGCAGCGGCAGTTCCCGGTAGCTGTGGGAGCGTGAGCGGTAGATCAGCGCGTGGTGCGGACAGAGGCTGGGGCGCAGCACCATCTCCTCGGCGCCCAGTTCCATGGGCGGGAACATGTCCTCGCGGTAGTGCGCCCAGTGGCCGGAGATCTCGTAGAGCTCGCGTTTGCCGAGCACCGGGGAGTAGACGTGGCGGTAGCCGGCCCGGCGCTCGCGGCCGCGGATGAACTCCTCCAGGGAGTGCCGGATCGCGGCGCCGTCGGGGAGCCAGTACGGCAGGCCGGAGCCCATCAGCGGGTCGGTGCCGAACAGGTCGAGTTCGCGGCCGAGCTTGCGGTGGTCGCGCATCGGGCGGCCGTGCAGGTCGTGGTCGTGCAGGTCGTGGTTGCCCGAGGAGCGGTCCTGCGGGGGGTGGCCGTTCATGGCGGTGGTCTCCACTCGGGTGGGCGGGCGAGTGGGTCCGGGAACGGCGAAGCCCCGGGGCACTCGCCCCGGGGCTTCGAACTGGGTCAGCAGTCAGCGCGCCGGGACTCTCTCCGGCGTCGTCGTGGCGAGTGCAGCGCGCTTCATGCGTTCCACGGTAGCAGCTCCGCACTGTCGGCGGTGATCTTTTCCCCCGGGCCGGAGCCCGGCGGTTCAGAAGAGCGTCACGCACCCGCGCGCGGCCAGCGCCTCCAGCAGCCGGCCCGGCGGGCGCACGTCGTTCCACCGCAGGTCCAGCTTCTCCAACGCGGGCAGCGCGCTCGGATCGGTCAGCCAGTCGGGGAGTTCGGTGATCCGGTTGCCGCGCAGGTCGAGGCGGCGCAGCCGCGGGAGCCCGGCGAGCGCGGCGGGCAGTTCGGTGAGGGCGTTCTCCCGGAGCTCCAGCTCGCGCAGCCCGGCGAGCCGACCGACCGACTCCGGCAGATCGGTCAACTCGTTCCCGCGCAGCCAGAGTTCGCGCAGCTCGCCGAGTTCGCCGATCGCCTCCGGCAGAGCGGTGAGCCGGTTGTGCTGCGCGCGCAGCTCGATCAGCGAGGCCAAGTCGCCGATGGTGGAGGGGAGTTCGGTGAGCCGGTTCTCGCCGACGTTGAGGTAGCGCAGCGCGGTGAGCCGTCCGAGCGCCTCGGGCAGGGCGGTCAGCGCATTGTCGTGCAGGTAGAGGAAGTCCCGGAGGCCGGTGAGGTCGCAGAGCTCGGCGGGCAGCGCGGTGAGCCGGTTGTGCCCGAGGTCGAGGGTCCGCAGAGCACTCAACCGGACGATACCGGAGGGGAGTTCACTGATGCCGGTGTCGGCGAGGATGAGCACGGTCAGCCCGGTGCGGTCCCACACCTCGGCCGGCACCTCGTCGAGCGGCCGGCGCCAGAGGTTGAGCGTCACATCGACCGGCCCCACCGTGTCCCTCGTACCCGCCATGTCCGCCGTACCCACCGTGTCCGTCGCACCCACCATGTCCGTCGCACCCACCATGTCCGTCATGCCTGCGCCGCCCGGTCCGGGCCGATGCGGAACTCCGCGAGCTGTCGGCCGTACCACCGGTCGGTCGGCCCGGTGCCGGTCATCCCCAGGCGCCGGCAGACGGCCGCCGACCGGGTGTTGTCCGGGGCCAGCACGGCGCGGATCTCGGTCAGGCCGTCGGCGAAGCCCTTGGCCAGGACGGCCCGGGCCGCCTCGGTGGTCAGCACCGTCCCCGCGCCGTCTTCCGTCCCCGCCGTCACGCGTGCCCCTTTCCGATGCGGATGATGCGTGCATCACCGTACGCAGTCGGGCCGCCGAGCGGAACTCCGGCGTCCCGGGCGCGGTCCGCTCAGCGGGCGCCGGCGTGGAACAGCCCGTCCACGACCTGGTGGAGGAGCTCCTCCGGGAACTCGGCGAGCTCGCCGCGGGCCTCCTCGGTCAGCCGCATCGCGGTGGCGCCCTCGTGCAGGATGACCAGCAGCCGGGCGAGGTCGCGCGGACGGACCCGCGAGGTGGGCTCCGAGGCCTCCTCGATCAGCCCCACCAGCCCGTCGATCAGCCGGGCCTCGTGCTCGGCGAGGCCGCGGGCGACCTCCGGGTGGCGGGCCGCGTGCAGGGTGAACTCCATGGAGAGCAGGAACCAGCCCTCGTCCTCCTGCCGCCGTTGGGCCAGTTCGCGCAGCAGCCGGGACGGGAGGTCCCGGCCCGGCACGGTGCCGACGAAGGCGGACCGCAGGTCGGCGAGCAGCTTGTCGATCTGCTGGTCGTAGAGGGCGAGGAACAGCTGTTCCTTGTCCGGATAGTTGGAGTAGAACGCGCCTCGCGTCAGCCCGGCTCGGGCGACGATGTCGCGGATCGAGGTGGCGTGGAAGCCATGTTCGGTGAACAGGGCGAGGGCGCTGTCGTTCAGGGCGGCGACAGTCAGCGGGCGCCGCTTCGTGGGTGACTTGGGCACGGACTGCGGTCCTCGGCTCTCGTTCTTCGCTCGTCGGTGCCGCCGGGCGGCCCCGGCCCAGTCTACGGGCGGGTCGCTGTGCCGGGCCGCGGCCTCGGGGCGCGGGTCAGGTCGCGGGCGGGAGTTGGGACGCGGCCACCAGCCCGGCCACCGTCCTGAGCCTGGCGAAGTACTCGCGGCAGTACTGCTCGTCGATCAGGGGCACGACCTTGTCGAGGTCGGCGATGCGGTGCCAGAGGTCGGAGATGCTGCGGTGGTCGAATCCGCCGCGCTGTTCCCGGAGCACGGCGGAGGCGACGGCGTCCTCCAGGAGGATCAGGCACACCCTCGCGATGTCCACCCCGAGGAAGCTCCTGGGGAACGGCGCCCGGCGGTGCTCCTCCCACAGCCGGTCGAGCCGCGCCCGGTCCGACTCCTCGTCCGTGGCCCCGCCGGTCGCGTCCGTCGCCACGGGCGGGCGGAGGAGCGCGGACACGGCGTCGAAGACCGGGCGCACCAGCTGGACGGCCCGCCCCGGGGGCACGGCGCCGGTCGTCACGGTGCCCCGCGCGAGCTCGTCGCGCAGTCGCAGGCTTTCCTCGATCTCGGTGACGAGCCCGGGCCCGAGGAGCCCTTCGGCGGCGGCCCGTCCGATCAGCTCCCGGAGCGGCTCCTCGACGGCCAGTCGTTCGACGAGGACCTGTTCCAGGGCGAACAGCGCGTGGGTGACGGCGACGGTGGCGAACTCGTACCGGTAGTAGGAGTGCCGGATGAGCTCGCGGGAGGTCTCCAGCGCGCCCATGACGCCCATCGCGGCTCCGGCGGGCACCTCCAGACCGGCGACCAGGTCCTGCATCCCCGGATAGTCCGGGGCGACGGACCAGGCACGGGGATCCTGGGCAGGGGACAGCGGCGAGGGGATCACCGGTGCATTCTCACGGCCGACGGAGGCCGGTGCCACCGGTTTTCCCCGCGCACCCGGCGACGGGCGGTCACCTGCCCGTCGGCGGGCACCCGGGCCGGCCGACGCCGTGTCAGGCGGCCGCGGCGCCGCCTCCCGTGCCGTAGTCGTAGAAGCCGCGCCCGGCCTTGACGCCGAGCCGGCCGTCCCCGACGTACTCCTCCAGCAGTTCGCGCGGGCCGGCGGGAAGGCCGGGACGCTCGGCGGCGTAGTGCTCCTCGATGTCGAGGACGACGTCCAGGCCGACCTGGTCCATCGCGCGGAACGGGCCGCCGCGCAGGCCGGTGTTGACGGACCACATGGCGTCCACCTCCTCGGCGGTGGCGACGCCCTCGGCGACCACCGCGAGGGACTCGCGCTTGATGGCCGCCCAGATGCGGTTGAAGATGAAGCCGGTGCTCTCCTTGCGCGCCTCGAACGGGAACAGTCCGTGGCGCGGGAGTTCGGCCAGCAGCAGGTCGATGACGGCCCGGTCGGTGCGGCCGCTGGACATCACGTCCACCGCGTTCTGGGTGGGCGGCATGTAGAAGTGGACGTTGACCAGGCGCTCCGGCTCCCGCACGCAGTCGACGAAGCGGCTGGTCGGGTAGGACGAGGAGTTGCTGCCGAGGATCGCGTCCGGGTCGGCGGTACGGTCGAGGTCGGCGAAGACCCGCTCCTTGAGCTCCGGGCGCTCGGGCACCGCCTCGATCACCAGCCAGGCGCCGCGCAGCGCCTCGGCGAGGTCGCCGCCGACGGCGACGGTACCGGGCGCTCCCCCGCCGACCTCGGCGGCGACAGCGGGCAGGTGCTCCTCGACGTAGCCGCGGGCGGCCGCGAGCTGCTCGGCCGAGGGGTCGTAGATCCGGACCTCCCCGCCACCGGTGGCGAACATCAGGGCGATGCGGCGCCCGAGGGTGCCGGCTCCGACGACGGCGACGGGGCGCCCGGCGGGGTTGGGAACGGTGAACGGCATCGAGATCACTTCCTTGGTCGTGCTGCGTTCCGAGGGGTGGTGGCGCGCGGGGCTTCCGCCCGTTTGCGCGGCCACTCCCATCGGATGCATGGTGTATCCGATACACATGGTATCCGTTTGAGGAGACCGAGCAACCCACCACCGCGAAGGAGCCCCCGATGCGCCCCGACCAGGTCGTCCGTCACGCCACCACCCCGCTGACCGCCCCCGTCTACCCGCCCCGCGCCACCCGCTTCACCGACCGGGAGTACCTGAACGTCGTCTACCGGACCGACCCGGAGGCGCTGCGCACGGTCGTCCCCGAACCGCTGGAGATCGACGAGCCGCTGGTCCGCTTCGAGGTCATGAAGATGGGCGAGGTCGACGGCTTCGGCCCGTACGTCGAGGCCGGGCAGGTCGTCCCGGTCCGCTACCGGGACGAGGAGGGCGAGTACCTGCACGCCATGTACCTCGACAACTTCGCCGCCACCGCCGCGGGCCGGGAGCTGAGCGCCTACCCCAAGGTGATGGGCAGCCCCCGCCTCTTCACCGAGGCCGGCGCCCTGGTCGGCACCCTCGACCACGGCAACCAGCGGGTCGCCACCGCGACCATGGCCTACAAGTGGCAGCCGTTGGACCCGGCCGAGGCGCGCGAGCAGATCACCGTGCCCACGTACGGGGTGAAGATCGTCCCCGACTACACCGGCGGCCTGCGGGTCTGCGACCTGGTCCGCACCCGGATCACCGACGTCACCGTCAAGGAGGCCTGGACCGGCCCCGCCCGGCTGCAGCTCTCCGCGCACGTCATGGCGCCGCTGGCGGACCTGCCGGTCCTGGAGGTCGTCTCGGCCAGCCACATCCTCACCGACCTCACCCTCGCCCCCGCCGTACCCGTCCACGACTACCTGGCCGAACGGCGCAGCGCGGCCTGAAGCGCGGGAGCCCCGGTCGACGAGCGCCGGGCGACGGACGCCGGGCAACGAGCGCCGGGCGACGGACGCCCGGCCCCGGGCCGTGGGCCTCCCGACGGCGGAAACGGCACCGCTCCGGCCCGCCCGCACGGTCGAGGACCCGCGCGGACGAGCCGGAGCGGTGGAACCGCGCCGCGGCAGCCGGTCAGCCCAGCCTCGGCGCCATGGCGGCCGGCCCCTGCACCGCCGGCCCCGCCGCCTTCCCCGTCCCCGTCCCCGCCCCGGTCCCGGTGCCCGTCCCGCAGAAGGCCTGCTCCAGGAAGTCGGCCTCCGCCTGCATCTGCGCGACGATCTGCGCCTGGTCGCCGCGCGGAGTGACGGACAGCGACACCTGCCGGTCGCCCGAGCTCCACAGCTGGGTGCTGTACCCGGGCACCGAGCCGTCGTGCCCGTAGACCGGACCGCAGGAGAGCTGCCAGCCGGCCAGCCCGAGCCCGTAGCCCGGCCCGGTCGGCATGCCCTCGATCACGATCGGGGTCGTCGTGGTCATCTCCTTCAACAGCGCCGGCGGCAGCAGCCGGCCGCCCAGCAGGGCCTTCTCGAAGCGGTTCAGGTCACTCAGGGTGGAGATCACCTCCCCTGCCGAGTTCGCCCAGGTGACGCTCGCCACCGTCACGTCCCGGTCGCTGCGGTCCTCCGGGCCGGGGCCCTCGGGCAGCGTCCAGTAGCCGTGCGCGTGCGGGCCCCGGATGCCGGTGGCCGTACCCGGGAAGTACGTGCCGGTCAGGCCGAGCGGGCGCAGGATGCGCGCGGTGGCCTCCTGGGCGTAGCCGTGCCCGGTCGCCTTTTCGATGATCATGCCGAGCAGGGTGTAGTTGACGTTGGAGTAGCCGTACCCGGTGCCCGGCGGGAACTTGGGCGCGTGCGCCGCCGAGGAGGCCACCACCCGGGCCGGGGTGATGTGCCGGGTCAGGCCGCCCTGGTCCAGCCAGTTCCGGACGACCGCCGGGTCGCTCCAGTCGGGGAAGACCCCGCCCTTCTCGTTGGTGGAGTCCCAGAGTCCGGAGCGGTGGCTGAGCAGCTGACGGACGGTGATGCGGTCACCGTTCGGGACCAGCCCGGGCAGGTGGCGCTCGACCGGGTCGTCCAGGCCGATCCGCCCCTCGCCGACCAGTTGCAGCACCGTGGTGGCGATGAACACCTTGGTGACGCTGCCGGCCCGGAACCGCCCGTCCGTGCGCAGCGGTGCGCCGGTGGCCAGGTCGGAGACGCCGGACGCCCCGCGCCAGGCGCCGCTCCCGTCCCGGACCTCCGCGATCGCCCCGACGGCGCCGGCGTCGGTCAGCGCCCGCAGGGCCGCCGCCCGCGGGTCGCCGGACCCCGGCCGTCCGTCGGCGGCCTCGGCCGCACCCGCCGGGACCAGCGGCCCGGCCAGTGCCAGACAGACCGCCCCCACCAGCGCGGAGACAAACGTACGACGTGCCATGCGACCCCACCTTCGCCGTCGGCGAGCACTCCCTCGCCCTCGACGCCCAGCCTCGCCGCTGCCCTGACGGTCGGTCATCCCCCGCCGGAAGGAGCCGGCCGTACACCCGCCAACGGAGGGCCTCCGCCGGAAGGCGGAGACCCTCCCGCGGTCGCGCCTACCGGGCCGGGGCCGGGCGGACCGGGTGCTTGCTCAGGATGGACACCCGGTTGAAGGAGTTGATGGCGATCGAGACCCAGACCACCGCGGAGATCTCCTCGTCGCTCAGCACCTCGCGCGCCACGCCGTACGCGGCCTCCTGGAGTGCCGCGTCCGCCGGGGAGGTGGTCGCCTCGGCCAGCCCGAGCGCGGCCCGCTCCCGGTCGGTGAACACCTCGGTGTCGCGCCAGGCCGCGAGCACGCCGAGGCGCTGGGCGGTCTCGCCCTCGCGGATCGCGGCCCTGGTGTGCACGTGCAGGCAGTAGGCGCAGCCGTTGATCTGCGAGACGCGGAGGTTGACCAGCTCGATCAGCCGGCGGTCCAGCCCGGCCTCGGCCGCGACCTCGCGCGCCGCCTCGGCGGCGGCGAGCAGCGCCTTGTACGCCTGGGGGCTCTGCTTGTCGATGAACACCCGCCGGTCCGTCGGAACCACCGTCACATCACTCACCTGGACTCCTTAGGCTGGTCGCACTGTCGCCCGCCACTCTGCCATGGCATGATAGTTGAATATAGAACTAATCACCACCTGGGAGGGACCCCCCGTGAGCACCGCCGAGACCGACCTCGCCGAGACGCCCGCCGCCGACCCGCGGGTGGAGGTCCTGCCCGCCCGGGACGTCCCGCTCGGCGGCCCGCGCGCGATGACCGTGCGCCGCACCCTCCCGCAGCGCTCCCGCACCATGATCGGCGCCTGGTGCTTCGTCGACCACTACGGGCCCGACGACGTCGCCGGCACCGGCGGCATGGACGTCGCCCCGCACCCCCACACCGGGCTGCAGACCGTGAGCTGGCTGTTCACCGGCGAGATCGAGCACCGCGACAGCCTCGGCGTCCACGCCTACGTCCGGCCCGGCGAGGTCAACCTGATGACCTCCGGCCGCGGCATCGCCCACTCCGAGGTCTCCACCCCGGCCACCACCGTCCTGCACGGCGTACAGCTGTGGGTCGCCCTGCCCGAGGAGCACCGGCACACCGGACGCGACTTCCGCCACCACGCCCCCGCCCCGGTCGCCCTGGACGGCGGCGAGGCACGGGTCTTCCTCGGCACCCTCGCCGGCGACACCTCCCCCGTCCCCACCTTCACCCCACTGCTCGGCGCCGAGCTCACCCTGCGCCCGCACGCCGTCGTCACCCTCGACGTCGACCCCGCCTTCGAGCACGGCCTGCTCGTCGACAGCGGCGAGATCCGCCTCCTCGACACCCCGCTGCGCCCCGCCGAACTCGGCTACGTCGCCCCCGGCAGCCGCACGCTCACCCTCACCAACACCGGCGGGACCGACGCCCGCCTGGTGCTGCTCGGCGGCACGCCGTTCGAGGAGCGGATCGTCATGTGGTGGAACTTCATCGGGCGCTCCCACGAGGACATCGTCCAGGCCCGCGACGAGTGGCAGGCCGCCACCGACCGCTTCGGCGCCGTCCAGGGCTACCCGGGCGACCGCCTCCCCGCCCCCGAGCTCCCCGGCACCCCGCTCAAGCCTCGCGGACGCACCCGCTGACCTGGGCCTTCGACGGACGGGGTGTGCGGCAGCCCGGCTGCTGCGCGCCCCGCCCACAGCACTTTCGGCACCCTCACGCGAGCTCTCGGCCAGGCCCCGTCGGCACGCACTCCCGCAGTTGGCGCATCGCAGGGTTCGACCATCCGTAGCAACGCCTGCCCGCATCGATGCCGACTCGATGCCGACTTGTCCGACGTATCGTCAGCCGACATTGGGCGCCTTCGCGCGCACCGCCGCCGACACGTGCAAGGAGGGTCGGACCGGCGCCGCAGGCGGTGGCGAGGGCGGAAGCCGACGAGCACGAAACAGCCAAGGACGGGGCTCCCGGGCGGCCACCACCTCGACCAGGTGCCGTTCGACCCGCTCAAGCGCGGCAACTCGGGCCTTGCCGTCGGCGCCGGCCCTGAGCTTGTGGCCGGCGTCGACTTCGGCGGCGACACGGCTGCCGCCGACCAGCTCCGTCCCCGCGGCGCCGACTGCCCGCAGGGCATCGGCCCCTCCGTGCGAGACGGTGATCGTCCGGCCCGGCGCGGTGCCGCTCAGGGGGATACCGGGTAGGGGACGAAGGTGCTGGTGTGCTCGTCGACGGCCAGCGGGCGGCCGATCGCCGGGGCGGAGCGCTGGGCGCAGGCGGGGCGTTCGCACACCTTGCAGCCGAGGCCGATCGGGGTGGCGGCGGCCTCGTCGCCGAGGTCCAGACCGGTGGAGTACACCAGCCGGCCCGCGTGCCGGAGTTCGCAGCCCAGGCCGATCGCGAAGGTCTTGCCGGGCCGGCCCCAGCCGCCCGGCGAGCGGGTGACGGCGCGGGCCGTCCACAGGTAGCGGCGCCCGTCCGGCATGGCGGCGACCTGGACGTGGACGCGGCCCGGCGCCGCGAAGGCGTCGTAGACGTTCCACAGCGGGCAGGTGCCGCCGGTGCGGGAGAAGTGGAAGGGCGTGGCGGACTGCCGCTTGGAGACGTTCCCGGCCCGGTCGACCCGTACGAAGGAGAACGGCACCCCGCGCAGGCCGGGGCGTTGCAGGGTGCTGAGGCGGTGGCAGACCGTCTCGTAGCCGACGCCGAAGTGGTCGGCGAGGTGCTCGATGTCGTAGCGGGCGGACTCGGCCTCGGCGTGGAAGGCGGCGTAGGGCAGGACGAGGGCGGCGGCGAAGTAGTTGGCCAGGCCGATCCGGGTGAGCGGGTGCGCCGCCGAGTCCTCGGGGCTGTCCTGGGAGGCGAGTTCGGAGAGCAGCGCGTCGTGTTCCAGGTAGCCGAGTTGGGTGGCCAGCCGGAAGGCCTGCTGGCCGGGGCGCAGCCGCTCCGACAGCCGCAGGGTCCGGGTCCGCGGGTCGTACCGGTGCAGCTGCTCCCCGCCCGCCGCGAGGCGGACGCCGTGCACCGAGGTCAGCCGGTCCGCCAGCACGGCCCGCACCTCGCCGCGCCGCAGCCGGATGTCCTTCGCCAAGTCCTCGGCCGCGGTGTCCAGTTCATGGACGTAGTTCTGCCGGCGGTAGAAGAACTCGCGGACCTGCTCGTGCGGCGTACGGGTGTCGGCGGCCGGGCCCCGGTCCCCCGCGAGGACGGCGAGCTGCTCGGCCAGGGCCCGCCGCCCGCGCCCCAGGTCCGTCAACAGCCTCGCCACGGCGGGCAGTCGGGCGGCGACCTCGTCCAGGTCACCGGGGGTGATCCGGCCGGCCGCGAGCTCGTCGCCGAGGCCGTCGCGCAGTTCGGCGGCGAGCCGGGCGCTGTCCGGCGGGGCGAAGTACCCGGCTTCCACGCCGAACGCCTCGGTGAGCCGCAGCAGCACGGCGACGGTCAGCGGGCGGGCGTCGTGCTCCAGCTGGTTGAGGTAGCTGGGCGAGAGGTCGATCATCCGCGCCATGGCGGCCTGGCTCAGTCCGCGTTCCTCCCGGAGCCGGCGCAGCCTGGCCCCGGCGAAGGCCTTCCCCATCGTCCCGCACCTCCGTGTCCGGCCGTCGGGTCGGCCCGGTGGGGCGCAGCCTAGCCGCAACGCCCCCGGGCAGGCCTTCGCAACCTTCGCGGATTCACCGGACGGGCTTCGCAGAACTTGGCACGGCTCCACCGGTGACGGCGGCCGCGCCGGGTGCCAGAGTCGGTGCTGCGGCCGGGAGACGCCCAGAACGGCGGCGAACGGACAGGTCAACTGCCCTGGCCCGCCGTCCGGGTGACCACGTCCCGCGGTGTTCCACCGCTGCCCGGCGTCACCCGGCCGCCCTCGCACCGGCACGGTGAGAGGTGCCTCACAGCTTTCGCAAAAGCACTTTGGCAGAGCACCCTCGCGAGCACCCCTCGCACGCACCCTTCACAGAGCATCCCCGGGAGTGGATCACCATGACCCAGTCGGTTCGGCAGCAGCAGGAGCAGCAGGCGGCGGAGCTGGCCGCCCGGTGGGCGTCCGACCCGCGGTGGGCGGGCGTCGAGCGCACGTACACGGCGGCGGACGTGGTCCGGCTGTCGGGCACCGTACGCGAGGAGCACACCTTGGCCCGGCGCGGTGCCGAGCGGCTCTGGCGTCAGCTGCACGAGCAGGACTACATCCACGCGCTGGGCGCGCTGACCGGCGGGCAGGCCGTCCAGATGGTCAAGGCCGGGCTGCAGGCGATCTACCTGTCCGGCTGGCAGGTCGCGGCCGACGCCAACCAGGCCGGGCAGACCTACCCCGACCAGAGCCTCTACCCGGCCAACTCGGTTCCCCAGGTGGTGCGTCGGATCAACAACGCCCTGCTGCGCGCCGACGGGATCGACGCCGCCGAGGGCACCGACGGCGGGCCGGACTGGCTGGTGCCGATCGTCGCCGACGCCGAGGCGGGCTTCGGTGGCCCGCTGAACGCCTTCGAGCTCACCAAGGGCATGATCGCGGCCGGCGCCGCGGGCATCCACTACGAGGACCAGCTGGCCTCGGAGAAGAAGTGCGGCCACCTCGGCGGCAAGGTGCTGGTGCCCACCGCCCAGCACGTCCGCACCCTCAACTCGGCCCGCCTGGCGGCCGACATCGCCGACGCGCCGACCCTGATCGTCGCCCGCACCGACGCCCTCGCCGCCAACCTGCTGACCACCGACGTGGACGAGCGCGACGCCCGCTTCTGCACCGGCGAGCGCACCGCCGAGGGCTTCTACCGGGTCGAGCCCGGCATGGCCCCGGTCATCTCCCGCGGCCTCGCCTTCGCCCCGTACGCCGACCTGCTCTGGGTGGAGACCGGCACCCCGGACCTCGCCCAGGCCCGGGAGTTCGCCGAGGCGATCAAGGCCGAGCACCCGGACCAGATGCTGGCCTACAACTGCTCGCCGTCCTTCAACTGGAAGGCCGCCCTGGACGACGACCGGATCGCCAAGTTCCAGCGGGAGCTGGGCGCGATGGGCTACCGCTTCCAGTTCATCACCCTGGCCGGCTTCCACGCCCTCAACCACTCGATGTTCCAGCTCGCCCGCGGCTACGCCGAGCACGGCATGACCGCCTACGTCGACCTCCAGGAGGCCGAGTTCGCGGCCGTGCCGGACGGCTACACCGCCGTGAAGCACCAGCGCGAGGTCGGCACCGGCTACTTCGACCAGGTCTCCACCGCGCTCAACCCCGGCGCCGAGACCCTGGCGCTGACCGGCTCCACCGAGGCCGAGCAGTTCCACTGATGCCCGGCCGCCCGGCGGGCTCGGTCACATCCCGCCGGAGCGCGCCACCCCCGGCGGCTCGCACGGCGGAGCGAGGGAGCTCCGTGCCGCCCCCTGCCCGGGGCCGCGCTGAGGGAGACGGCCCCGGGGCCCACCTTTTTGTTTCCTTGAGAACCTGACGAACCCGCCCCAACACCCCGAA
>NZ_JBHVJT010000085.1:23550-32774 GCF_042798815.1 Kitasatospora sp. NPDC057738
GGGGGGGGGTGTGGCAGTATGGGGGGGAGGGGCACCCCTTGGGGGGGGGAGAGGGGGGGGGGGGGGGAGGCCGTACCCCCCCCGGGGGGGGGGCGGGGGGGGGGCCCCCCCCCCCGGGCCCCACCTTTCTGCTTCCTGGAGAACCGGATGAACCAGCCCAGCCGTACCGAAGTCCTCGGAGGGTCCGAGGAACGCTTCGACGAGATCCTCACCCCCGATGCCCTGAGCTTCCTGGCCCGTCTGCACGACGAATTCACCGCCCGCCGAGCCGAGTTGCTCGCCGAGCGCGGGCGCCGGGCCGCCGCGCTGGCCGCCGGCGGCACCCTGGACTTCCTCCCGGAGACCCGCGCCGTCCGCGAGGACACCACCTGGCGGGTGGTCGGCGCCGGCCCCGGGCTCGCCGACCGCCGGGTGGAGATCACCGGCCCGCCCGAGCGCCGGATGGCCGTCAACGCCCTCAACTCCGGTGCGAAGGTGTGGCTCGCGGACTTCGAGGACGCCACCTCCCCCACCTGGCACAACCTGATCGGCGGCCAGCTCAACCTGGTCGACGCCATCGAGCGCCGGATCGACGACACCACCCCGGAGGGCAAGCGGTACCGGGTCCGCCGCTCCCCCGCCACCATCGTGGTCCGCCCCCGCGGCTGGCACCTCGACGAGCAGCACCTGCTGATCGACGGCCGCCCCGCCGTCGGCGCCCTGGTCGACTTCGGCCTGTACCTCTTCCACTGCGGCCGGCGGCAGATCGAGCGCGGCAGCGGCCCGTACTTCTACCTGCCCAAGCTGGAGAACCACCTCGAAGCCCGGCTGTGGAACGACGTCTTCACCTTCGCCCAGGCCGAGTTGGGCGTCCCGCACGGCACCGTCCGGGCCACCGTCCTGATCGAGACCATCACCGCCGCCTTCGAGATGGACGAGATCCTCTACGAACTGCGCGACCACGCCGCCGGGTTGAACGCCGGCCGGTGGGACTACCTGTTCAGCCTGATCAGGAGCTTCGCCCAGCACGGCCCGCGTTACGTCCTGCCCGACCGCGCCACCCTCACCATGACCCAGCCCTTCCTGCGCGCCTACACCGACCTGCTGGTGCGCACCTGCCACCGGCGCGGCGCCCACGCGATCGGCGGGATGGCCGCCGCGATCCCCCAGCGCGACCCGGCCGCCAACGCCGTCGCCCTGGCCAAGGTGCGGGCCGACAAGGAGCGTGAGGCCGGCGACGGCTTCGACGGCTCCTGGGTCGCCCACCCCGGCCTGGTGGACTCCTGCCGCACCGCCTTCGACGCCGTCCTCGGCGACCGCCCGCACCAGCTGGAGCGCACCCGCGAGGACGTCGAGGTCACCGCCGCGGACCTGCTGGGCGTGCACCGGCTGTCCGTCGGCCTGCCCACCGACCAGGGCCTGCGCGCCAACGTCGCCGTCGCCCTGCGCTACCTCACCGCCTGGCTCGGCGGCTCCGGCGCCGTCGCCGTCTTCGGGCTGATGGAGGACGTCGCCACCGCCGAGATCGCCCGCTGCCAGCTCTGGCAGTGGCAGCACCACTGCACCCGGCTCACCGGCGGCTCGCTCGCCACCCCGGACCTGGTGCGCCGACACATCGACCGCGAGCGGGCCGCGCTGCTCGCCGAGGGCGCCGACCCCCGACTCGTCGACAATGCGGTGCGGATCCTGGAGGAGACCGCCCTCGGCGACGAACTCCCCGCCTTCCTCACCACCGAGGCGTACGCCCGCCACCTCGTCCGCGTCCGCACCGCGGCCTGAGCCGCCCCAGCACGGAGGCAGTGCCATGAACGAGATCCGACGCGTCGCCGTCGTCGGCGCCGGACAGATGGGCTCGGGCATCGCCGAGGTCCTCGCCCGCGCCGGCCTGGACACCATCGTCTGCGAGAAGGACCCGGCCGCGCTCCGGGCCGCCCGCGGCCGCATCGACCGCTCCCTGCACCGCGCCGTCGACCGCGGCCGCATCGGCCCCACCGACCGCGAGGACACCTGGGCCCACCTGCTGTTCGCCGACGACCTCGACGCCCTGGCCGACCGCCAGCTGGTCGTCGAGGCCGTGGTCGAGGACGAGACGGTCAAAGCCGAGCTGCTCGGCCGGCTCGACAAGATCCTGGTCGATGATCAAGCGGTGCTGGCCACCAACACCTCAGCCGTCCCGATCACCCGGCTCGGCATCGCCACCGGCCGCGCCTCCCACGTCCTCGGCCTGCACTTCTTCAACCCGGCACCGGTCATGCCGCTGGTCGAGGTCGTCGCCTCCCTGCACACCGACCCGGCCGTCCTCACCCGGATCGAGGCGTTCGCCCGGGACACCCTCGGCAAGCACGTCATCCGCTCCCGCGACCGGGCCGGCTTCGTCGTCAACGCCCTGCTGGTGCCCTATCTGCTGTCCGCGATCCGGATGGCCGAGGCCGGACACGCCACCCCGCAGGACATCGACGCCGGCATGGTCCACGGCTGCGCCCATCCGATGGGCCCGCTCACCCTCGCCGACCTCATCGGCCTGGACACCGTCGAGGCCATCGCCCGATCCCTGTACGCCGAGTACAAGGAGCCCCTCTACGCGCCCCCGCCCCTGCTCTCCCGCATGGTCGAGGCCGGACACCTCGGCCGCAAGACCGGCCGCGGCTTCCACCCCCACCGGGAGTCCTGACCCACCGGTGCCCCGACCCCCGTCGCGGAGGGCCGGGGCACCGGTGTCCCCGGCCCCGGTCTCCGCCGCCTCCGGCACCCGGCGCCGCGTCGAGCAGGTCGCGCATCCTCCCGACTCCCTCCTCGCACAGCCGGTGGCGGACCACCCGGCCCTCCCGGACGGCGGCCACCGTGCCGGACCCGCGCAGCGGCGGAACCGTCGGCAGGCCCACAGCGAACTCTCCTGCTCTCAGGGTGAGTTACGGCCACGAGCGGGCGACGGCCGCGGCCGCGCCGTTGACCGCCGACCGCTGACGCCGACCGCCGACCGCCGACCGCCGACGCGACATTGCCCCGCAGGATCCGCGGCGGGGCGGAGCAGACGGCGACCGCCCCACCCGGCTCCCGGACCGGGCCGTCGAGCACCTCCGCCGCTCACCGCACCGCGGTCCGGGAGTTGACCGGCGTGTGCCGCCCCGGGCAACGGGCGGCACACGCGCGAACCATCAGCGGTGGGTGAAGGACGGCGCCCGCTTCTCGGCGAAGGCGGCCATGCCCTCCTTCTGGTCCTCCGTGGCGAACACCGCGTGGAACAGCCGGCGTTCGAAGCGGACGCCCTCGGCGAGCGTCGTCTCGAAGGAGCGGTTGACGCTCTCCTTGAGCATGACCGCCGCCGGGGTGGACATCGCCGCGACCGTCTCGGCGATGGCCAGCGCCTCGGTGAGCAGCTGGTCCGCCGGGACGATCCGGGCGACCAGGCCGGCCCGTTCGGCCTCCTCCGCGCCCATCATCCGGCCGGTGAGGCAGAGGTCCATCGCCTTGGCCTTGCCGACGGCGCGGGTGAGGCGCTGCGAGCCGCCGATGCCCGGGATCACCCCGAGCTTGATCTCCGGCTGCCCGAACTTCGCGGTGTCCGCGGCCAGCACGATGTCGCACATCATCGCCAGCTCGCAGCCGCCGCCCAGCGCGTAGCCCGCGACGGCGGCGACGACGGGCTTGCGCACCGCGGCGAAGCGGTCCCAGGCGGCGAACCAGTCGCCGAGGTAGGCGTCGACGAAGTCGAGGGACTGCATCTCCTTGATGTCGGCGCCGGCCGCGAAGGCCTTCTCCGAACCGGTCAGCAGCAGGCAGCCGATCCCCGGGTCCCGGTCGAACTCCGTTGCCGCCGCCACGACCTCGTTCATCAGCCGGGTGTTCAGCGCGTTCAGCGCCTTCGGCCGGTCGAGGGTGATCAGCCCGACCCGGCCCTTGCGCTCGACCAGGATCGTCTCGTAGCCGGTCACTTGCCGTCCTTCCTGAGGGTGTTGATGATCGCCGAGAAGTCCAGGCCGATACCGTCGGCCGCAGCGAAGTCTGCGTACAACTGCGCTGCCCGGCGGCCGAGTTCGGTGGAAAGGCCGGCAGCCTCCGCGGCCCCGGCAGCGAGTCCGAGGTCCTTGGCCATCAGGGCGGCCGCGAACCCGGCGGCATAGTCGCGATTGGCCGGACTGGTCGGCACCGGACCGGGGACGGGGCAGTTGGTGGTCAGCGCCCAGCACTGCCCGGAGGCGGTGGAGGCGACATCGTAGAGCGCCTGGTGGCTCAGCCCCAGGCTCTCCCCGAGGACAAAGGCCTCGCTGACCGCGATCATCGAGACACCGAGGATCATGTTGTTGCAGATCTTGGCGGCCTGCCCGGCACCGGCCGGACCGCAGTGCACCACCTTCCGGCCCATCGCGTCCAGCACCGGTCGCGCCGCCTCGAAGTCCGGCTCCTCGGCGCCGACCATGAAGGTGAGGCTCGCGGCCGTCGCACCGACCACTCCGCCGGAGACCGGCGCGTCCACCGAACCGTGTCCCGCGTTCACGGCCTGCTCGTGCGCCGCCCGCGCGTCCGCGACGTCGATCGTGGAGCAGTCCACGAACAGCGTTCCCGGGCGTGCGGCGGGCAGCAGTTCCGCGTAGGCGGCCAGCACGTGCCGACCGGCAGGCAGCATGCTGATGACGACGTCGGCCTCCCGCACCGCCTCGACCGCGGACTTCGCCGCACGGACGCCGGCTTCCCGCGCCCGCCGCACTGCTTCCGGAGCGAGGTCGTAACCGACAACCCGGTGTCCGGCCTTGACCAGGTTGGCGGCCATCGGGCCGCCCATGTTGCCGAGTCCGACGAATCCGATCGTGTGGGTCACCAGCGCTCCAGGGGTGTGGTGGCGGCGAGGCCGAGTTCGCGCTCGCCGAGCGGGGCGAAGTAGCGGGCCACGACGGCGGGTTCGACGGCACTCAGCGCGGCCGGGCTCCACCGCGGTGCACGGTCCTTGTCGATCACCTGGGCCCGGATGCCCTCGGCGAGGTCCGGCGTGGCGAGCGCCGTGCAGGAGACCCGGTACTCCTGGTCCAGCACCGCCTCCAGCGGGCCGAGGGCCCGGGCCCGGCGCAGCGCGGCCAGGGTGGCCTTCACCGCGGTCGGGGAGTTGGCGGCGATCCGGTCCGCGGCCTTCTTCGCCTCTGGTTCGCCGCTGCCGCGGAGGCGGTCGAGGATCTCCTCCACGGTGCCGGCCGCGTAGCAGTGGTCGATCCAGTCGCGCTGCCCGTCCAACAACCCGGCCGGCACGGGCTGGACGTGCCGTTCCAGGGCGTCGTGCACGGGCAGTTCGGCCAGGTCGTCCAGCAGCGCCGGGAGCCGTTCGGAAGGGACGAAGTGGTCGGCGAGACCGCAGAGCAGGGCGTCCGCGGCGCCGACGGAGCCGGCCGTCAGGGCCAGGTGGGTGCCGAGTTCGCCGGGGGCGAGGGCGAGCAGGTAGGTGCCGCCGACGTCGGGGACGAAGCCGATCCCGGCCTCCGGCAGCGCGACGCGAGTGGTCTCCGTCACGATCCGGACGCTGCCGTGGGCGGAGACGCCGACGCCGCCGCCCATGACGATGCCGTTCATCAGCGCGACGTACGGCTTGGGGTATCGGGCGATCCGGGCGTTGAGGCGGTATTCGTCCCGCCAGAACTCCTCGACGGCGCCGGGGTCTCCCCCGGTGGCGGCGCGGTGGATGGCCACGATGTCGCCGCCCGCGCAGAACGCCCGTTCGCCGGCCCCGCTGATGACGACGGTCCCGACCTGCTCGTCGTTCTCCCAAGTGTCGAGGGCTTCGGAGATCCTCCGCACCATGCCGTGGGTGAGGGCGTTCAGGGCTGCAGGACGGTTGAGGACGATCAGGCCGGCCCGGCCCTCGCGCTCGGTGAGGACCTCCTTGACGGTGTCCTCGGTCATCATGCGGCTCCCGTCAGGCCGCGGGCGACGATGACGCGCATGATCTCGTTGGTCCCTTCCAGGATCTGGTGCACCCGCAGGTCGCGGACGATCTTTTCGATGCCGTACTCGGCCAGGTAGCCGTAGCCGCCGTGCAACTGGAGGGCGGCATTGGCGACTTCGAAGCCGGTGTCGGTGGCGTACCGCTTGGCCATCGCGCACAGCTCCGGCGCCCGGGGATCGACCCGGTCCAGCGCGGCGGCGGCCCGCCAGAGCAGCGACCTTGCCGCCTCCAGCTCGGTGGCCATGTCGGCGAGCCGGAACTGCAGCGCCTGGGCGTGCAGCAGCCGGGCGCCGAAGGCCTCCCGGTCGGCCAGGTAACGGGTGGCGCGTTCCAGAGCGTCCTGCGCGCCGCCGAGCGAGCAGGCGGCGATGCCGAGCCGGCCACCGTTCAGCCCGTTCATGGCGATCCGGAAGCCCTCGCCCTCGCCGCCGAGCAGGCGGTCGGCGGGCAGCCGGACGCCGTCCAGTACGACCTGGCGGGTGGGCTGGGCATTCCAGCCCATCTTCTTCTCGTTCGGACCGAAGGAGACCCCCGCGTCGTCCCGTTCGACGACGAACGCGGAGACCCCGGCGGCGCCCGGGCCGCCGGTGCGGGCCATCACCACGTACACCCGGGCTGTGCCCGCGCCGGAGATGAACTGCTTGACGCCGTCGAGGATCCAGTGGTCTCCGTCGCGTCGGGCCCGGGTGGTCAGCGCCGCGGCGTCCGAACCCGCGCCGGGCTCGGTGAGGCAGTAACTGGCGGGCGTCGCCATGGCGCTGAGCCCCGGCAGCCACCGGGCTCGCTGGGCGTCGTCGCCGTAGCGGTCGATCATCCAGGCGACCATGTTGTGGATGGACAGGTAGGCGGCGATCGACGGGCAGCCGGTGGCCAGGGCCTCGAAGACGAGCACGCCGTCGACCCGGGTGAGCCCGGAGCCGCCCGCGTCCTCACGGACGTAGACGCCGGCCAGGCCGACCTCGGCCGCTTTGCGCAGCACGTCCACCGGGAAGTGCTTGGTCTGGTCCCACTCGACCGCGTTCGGAGCGAGGTGCTCGCGGGCGAAGGCCAGCGTGGTCTCCGCGATGGTGAGCTGGTCCTCGGTGAGGTCGTGCACGGCGCTCATCCCATCGTCGGCATGGTGAAGCTCGCGCCCTCCTTGACCCCGGAGGGCCAGCGCGAGGTGACGGTGCGGGTGCGGGTGTAGAAGCGGATCGAGTCCGGCCCGTGCTGGTTGAGGTCGCCGAAGGCGGAGCGCTTCCAGCCGCCGAAGGTGTGGTAGGCGATCGGCACCGGGATCGGCACGTTGACGCCGACCATGCCGGTGTTCACCCGGCGGGCGAAGTCCCGGGCGGTGTCGCCGTCCCGGGTGTAGATGGCCACGCCGTTGCCGAACTCGTGCTCGCTGGGAAGCCGCAGCGCCTCCTCGTAGTCGGCGGCGCGGACCACGGTGAGCACCGGGCCGAAGATCTCCTCGCGGTAGACGCGCATGTCCGGGGTCACCCGGTCGAACAGCGAGGCGCCGAGGAAGAAGCCCTGCTCGTGCCCGTCAAGGCGGAACTCCCGCCCGTCGACGACGAGTTCGGCGCCCTCCCGGACCCCGACGTCCAGATGGCCGCGCACCCGCTCCAGCGCGTCGGCGCCGACCAGCGGGCCGAAGTCGGACGCCGGGTCGTCCGAGCGGCCGACCTTCAGCGCGGCGATCCGCTCGACCAGCTTGGCCACCAGCGCGTCCGCGGTCTCCTCCCCCACCGGGACGGCCACCGAGATCGCCATGCAGCGCTCCCCGGCCGAACCGTAGCCGGCGCCGATCAGCGCGTCGGCGGCCTGGTCGAGGTCGGCATCCGGCATCACGATCATGTGGTTCTTCGCGCCGCCGAAGCACTGCACCCGCTTGCCGTGGGCGGCGGCCGTCGCGTAGACGTACTGGGCGATCGGGGTGGAGCCGACGAAGCCGACGGCCCGCACCCGCTCGTCCTCCAGCAGGGTGTCCACCGCCTCCTTTCCGCCGTTGACCACGTTGAGCACGCCCGGCGGCAGCCCGGCCTCCAGGAACAGCTCGGCGAGCCGCAGCGGCACCGACGGGTCCCGCTCGGAGGGCTTGAGCACGAAGGCGTTCCCGCAGGCCAGCGCGGGCGCGGCCTTCCACAGCGGGATCATCGCCGGGAAGTTGAACGGCGTGATGCCGGCGACCACGCCGAGCGGCTGGCGCATCGAGTAGACGTCGATGCCGGTGCCGGCGTTGTCGGTGAACTCGCCCTTCAACAGGTGCGGGATCCCGGCGGCGAACTCCACGACCTCCAGGCCGCGTTGGAGGTCGCCGTGGGCGTCGGCCACGGTCTTGCCGTGCTCGGCGGAGAGCAGCCGGGCCAGCTCCTCCTTCTCCTGCTCGACCAGCTGCAGGAAGCGCAGCAGCACCCGCGCCCGCCGCTGCGGGTTCCAGGCCGCCCACTCGGGCTGGGCCTGGGCGGCGTCGGCGATCACCGCCTCGACCTCGGCCCGGTCGGCCAGCGGCACCCGGGCCTGCACCCGGCCGGTGTTGGGGTCGAAGACGTCGCCGTAGCGGCCGGACGTCCCGGCGACGCGCTTGCCGCCGACGAAGTGGGTCAGTTCGCGGACCATCGGTTCCTTCTCTCGTCACAGGTGGGGAGAGGAGGAATGGAGAGCACACCGCCCACGCCGCGGGGCTCGGGCGTACGGTGGTACGCCGACGCCTTGCGACAGGCGGTGATTGACGAACCGTCAGAGCAGGTGGGCCCCGGCGGTCGGCAGCACGGCAGCGGAACGGGAACAGCGGCCCGGAGTCATGCGTGTCGTCTCCATCCTCGTGGAAAACACGGATCACCCGCGGCCGGTATCCTGACTCCCGGATCCACGCCCGCCCCCTGGCCTTCCCGGCTGGCTGCCAGTGGCCGTCACATGCGAGGACGAACTCCCCGGTCACAGTGGCGGGACCGTGCCGGACTCACACCGGCTTCCCTGACACCGCGGACCTGCCGTCGACCATATAGTTGGACGTCCTAGTAAGTCCAGAGAGCCGGGCCGCCGGCACCCACGAAATCCCACCTCGCCCCATCGGATCCGTTCCGGCCCGAGGTCCCGCCCTCCCGCCGAGACCGTCAGGCCCTCGCTCCCGGTGTGCGACGCCGCTCACGGCTCAGCGACATCACAGGCCGCAGGGCACACCCGCGCGGGAATCGTCCCGATGAAAAGCAGCCGAGAACTCGAAGGCTGCGGAGTGCCCGTCTCGCGGTCATCAGCGACGGGGCCGGGGGGGTCCCGGGGGGGGGGGGTTCAGGAGGGACCGGGCCCGTGGGGGATAAGGGGGGTAACAAGA
>NZ_JBHVJT010000085.1:32784-41961 GCF_042798815.1 Kitasatospora sp. NPDC057738
TACTTCTCTGTCATGGGTTCTTTTTCTCCTCCACCCCCCCGGCCCCGTGGGGGCCAGGAGGGCTACCAGCGGCGGCGCGACGGCGGTGGGTTGAGCTTGGCGGCGAGGGCCGAGAGGAAGGTGGGGAGCTTGTCGACCATGGCCTTGGGGACCGGGGTGGTCTGGACGCCGCCCCGCTGGACGTCCTCGACGAGGAGGGTGTAGGTGCCGTTCTCCTCGACGAGTTCGGCGGCGAAGAGCAGGGTTCGGGTTGAGGTTTCCATCGGGGTCCTAGGCTTGGGTGTCGTTGAGCCAGGCGGTCCACGCCGCGGTGGCCCGCTGCTCGTCGGCGTCCTCGGCGAACAGGTGGTGGCCCAGCCAGATCGGCACGTTCCAGGTGCTGCCGTTGAAGAACCGGTAGAGCGCGTCCGGGCCGCGCAGGCCGACGAACTCGGGGCTGAGCCAGTCCACGACCACCTCCTCCGGGCCTCCGTCCCTGCCGGGGACGAGAAGTGGGAAGCGGTCGCCGACGGCCGCGTCGTCGGCGAGGCCGAGGCGGCGGCGCAGGGCGGCGAAGTCGGCCGGGTCGGCGGTGGGTTCGGGGCGCTGGGCCCTGGCGTAGACGGCGGGGCGGCCGGCGAAGTGGCGCAGGTACTCGGCGAGGCCGTGCTGGTAGAAGTCGACGTGCTTCTCGGCCGCGTCCGACTTCCTGTCCCAGACCTCGTCCCAGACGCCCTTGTGCACCCAGTGGATTCCCATCCGCAGGTGACTCGTTCCGCCGTCCACCGGCTCGATCCAGTAGCTGAGCGTGTTGGAGAACTCGTCGCCGAGGGCCGCCCGGACGGCGAAGTGCCGCGGCGGCTCCCACGCCACGACGGTGGAGTCGCCCCGGGTGGCCTTTCCGCCGACGCGCGGCTCGACCTCCATCGGGTACAGCCAGCCGAGGTTGCCGGCGCCGGTGGCGACCGCGGCCCAGACCTGTTCCGGCGTGGCGGGCAGGTCCTGTTCCCGGCGGACCTCGAACTCTCGGGCCATGGGCGGTACTCCTTCGTCGTCGTTCATGGTCAGTGGGTGAGCGGGAGGGCGCACAGCCGCCGTTGCAGCGGGTTGGGCCGCCAGTCCAGCGCCGCCTCGTCGGCCATCCGCAGTTCGGGCAGCCGGCGCACCAGCGTGCCGATCGCCACCTCCGCCTGGAGCTTGGCCAGCGGGCCGCCGAGGCAGAAGTGCGGCCCGTGGCCGAAGCTCAGGTGCCGGTTGCCGGGGCGGGTCAGGTCGAGCCGGTCGGGGGCCTCGAAGCGCTCGGGATCGCGGTTGGTCGCACCGAGGAACAGGTACACCAGCTCACCCTCCCGCAGTGTCCGTCCGCCGATCTCCAGGTCCTCCGCGACGACCCGGACGATCGCCTGG
Source organism: Kitasatospora sp. NPDC057738 (assembly GCF_042798815.1). Lineage (NCBI taxonomy): Bacteria > Bacillati > Actinomycetota > Actinomycetes > Kitasatosporales > Streptomycetaceae > Kitasatospora > Kitasatospora sp. NPDC057738. The sequence goes on from NZ_JBHVJT010000085.1 coordinate 34,171, forward strand.
GTCACCGTGTCGTAGCGGGCGAGTTCCTCGACGGCGCCCCGGATCAGCGTCGGGTCCGCGCGCAGCCGGGCCAGTTGGTCCGGGTGGCGCAGCAGGGCGAGGACGCCGTTGCCGACGAGGTGGGTCGTGGTCTCGTCGCCGGCGGTGATCAGGACGAAGCAGGTGGACAGCAGTTCGGAGTCGGTGAGCCGCTCGTCCTGAGCCTGGGTGGCGACCAGGGCGCTGATCAGGTCGTCGCCCGGGTCCGCCCGGCGCAGGCGGACGAGCCGGGCTAGGTACTCCTCGTACTGCCCGATCGCCTCCTCGGACTTGTCGATGTCCTCGCCCAGCCGGCCGAAGCGGCGGAACCAGGTCTTGACCTGCGGCCGGTCCTCGTCCGGAATGCCGAAGAGCTCGCAGACGACGGACATCGGCAGCGGGGCTGCGACCGCCTCGATCAGGTCCATGGTCGGCCCCGCCGCGACGGCCTCGTCGATGAGCCGGTCGACGATGCGCTGGACGCCGTCGCGCAGGGCTTCGACGCGCCGGGCGGTGAAGGCCCGGTTGGCCAGCTTGCGCAGCCGGGCGTGGTCCGGCGGGTCGGTGTTGGTCATCACCCGGCCGAGCCGGTCGGTGAGCCGGCTGAAGGCCTTCATGTCGCCGCCGAGCGCACCGTAGGCGCGGGTCATCCGGTCGCGGTCGTTGGACAGCCGCAGGTCGCTCAGGGCCGCCTCGACGTCGGCGTACCGGGTGAGGTACCAGATGCCCTGGGCGCTGCGGTGGACGGGGCTCTCGCGCCGCATGCGGGCGTAGAACGGGTACGGGTCCCGCCGGGCCTCGGGGGTGAGCAGGTCCGCGGCGAAGTCGTGGGGCGGGACGAGGGCGTGGGGCGGGGCGAGGCCCGCCGCGGGGCGGGCCTCGTCCGTGGTGTCGGTCGGGTTCACTGCGGGCCGCACTACCGCTGGGTGTCCATGGCGTCGGCGAGGCTCCTGGGCCGCATGTCGGTCCAGGACTTCTCGACGTACTCCAGGCAGGCGGCGTTGGTGTCGGGGCCGTGGACGACGGTCCAGCCGTCGGGGACGTCCGCGAACTGCGGCCAGAGCGAGTGCTGGTTCTCGTCGTTGACGAGCACGAGGAAGGAGCCGTCCTGGTCGTCGAAGGGGTTGGTCATGGGTCAGTCCTCCTGGTGGGAAAGGGTGGTGGTGCCGTCGGTGTCGCCGACGGCCTCGGTGATCCTGGCGGCCAGGACCGGTCCGATCTGGGCCAGTGAGCCGGCTTGGGTCATCCGGTCGTGCCGGGTGGTGATCCGGTGCGATTCGATCCGGCCGGTGACGTACGCGCGCCAGGTCTCGGGCCCGGCGTTGTCCTCGGCCCGGTCGATCGTGGAGTTGAAGAGCAGCAGGTCTCCGTCGAAGCCGCCGGGGACGAAGTCGACCGCCAGCTTCGCGTTGTTGATCATGATCTCGACGATCACCTCGACCTGTCGCTCGTTCAGACCGGCCAGCGCGCTGCCCCGCCGGTTCAGCACCTCGGCGACCTCGGCGTAGGTGATCTCCCGGGCGCCCAGCTCGTCCGGGTCGACGTCGAGCACACCGACGAGCACGTCGCGCACGGTGGGCACCGGAGCGACCTCGAACTTCACGTCCTTCACCGGGTAGGCGTCGAGGACCGCCAGCAGTGCGGTCCGTTCGCCGCGCGACTGCAGCTCGCAGGCGAGCGCGTGGGCGATAAGCCCGCCCGCGGACCAGCCGAGGAGCAGGTACGGGCCCTCCGGTTGGATCTTCTGGATCTGGTCGGCGTAGTCGGCCGCCATCTCCTCGTAGGAGGTCGGCAGGGGTTCGGGCCTGCCGAGGCCGCGCGCCTGGATCGCGTAGACCGGGTGCTGCGGGCCGAGGTGGTTCAGCAGTCCGCTGTACGACCAGCTGATGCCGCCGCCGGGGTGGATGCAGAACAGCGGCGTCCCCGTCCCGGTCGAACGCAGCGGCAGCACCACGTCCAACGCGTCGTCGGGATCGTCCATGAGCAGGCGCTCGGTGAGCCCGGCCACGGTCGGTGCCTCGAACAGCATCCGCAGACCCAGCTCCAGGCCGAGGGTCTCGCGAACGCGGGAGGCCAGGCGGGCGGCCAGCAGCGAGTGCCCGCCCAGGTCGAAGAAGTTGTCGTCGATGCCCACCTGCTCCCGGCCGAGGACCTCGGCGAAGAGGCCGCACAGCAGCTGCTCCTGCGGCGTCCGTGGGCCGCGCCCGGCGCCCGAGGCCCCGTACTCGGGGGCGGGCAGGGCGGCCCGGTCGAGCTTGCCGTTGGCGGTCAGCGGCAGCGCGTCCACGGTGACGAACGCCGCCGGCACCATGTAGTCGGGCAGGTCGCGGCGCAGCCGGCCGGACAGCTCGCCCGCCTCGGGCGCGCCTTCGGGGCCGGCCACCAGGTAGGCGACCAGCCGCTTGTCGCCCGGCCGGTCCTCCCGGGCGACGACGGCGGCCTGGGCGACGCCCGGGCAGCCCGCGAGGACCGCCTCGATCTCTCCGGGCTCGATCCGCAGGCCGCGCAGCTTGACCTGGTGGTCGGCGCGTCCGGCGAAGTCCAGCGTGCCGTCGGCCCGCCACGACGCGAGGTCGCCGGTGCGGTACATCCGGCTCCCGTCCGGCCCGTACGGGTCGGCGGTGAAACGCTCCGCCGTCAGGCCGGCCCGCCCGAGGTAGCCGCGGGCCACGCCCGTCCCCGCGAGGTACAGCTCGCCGACCATGCCGGTCGGCACCGGGCGCAGCCTGTCGTCGAGCACGTAGGCGCGCATGTTCGCCATCGGCCGGCCGATCGGAACGGTCGCGGCGTGTTCGGGGAGGTCGCCCACCGGGTGCCAGGTGGCCAGGGTGGTGGCCTCGGTGGGCCCGTAACCATTCACCACCTCGATGCCGGGGCAGGCCTCCCGCACCCGGGCGACGGCGGCCGGGGAGACCACGTCGCCGCCGGTCCACACCTCGCGCACCCCGGCGAGCAGGCCCGGGCGCTCCTCCGCGACCAGGCGGAACAGTCCGGCCGTGAGCCACAGTCCGGTCACCCCGTGCGAGGTGATCGTGTGCTGGAGCAGGTCGAGGTCGAGCTGCTCCGGCGGTGCGACCACGACCCGGCCGCCGTTGAGCAGCGGAACCCACAGCTCGTAGGTGGAGAGGTCGAAGGCCGTCGGGGAGTGCATCAGCACCCGCTCGTGTCCGCCGCCCCGCCATTCGGGGGTGAGCGCGAGGCCCACCACGTCACGGTGGGTGACGGCCACGCCCTTCGGCCGACCGGTCGAACCGGAGGTGTACATGATGTACGCCAACTGCCCTGGCGAACAGGGGACTTCGACGTCGGAAGGATCAGCGGTCCCGGACCGCACCAGCGCGGTGAGCACCTCCCGGGTGAGCACCAGGGCGGCCCCGCTCTCCCGCAGGATCAGGTCGATCCTGGAGGAGGGGAAGCGCGAGTCCAGCGGCACGTAGGCGCCGCCGGCCTTGACGATCGCCAGGATCGCCACGACCAGCTCCGCCGAGCGGTCCAGCATGACCGCGACCGGCGTCTCCGGCCGTACGCCCTGGCGGATCAGCGCCCGTGCCAGGCGGTTGGCCCGCAGATCGAGCTCCGCGTAGGTCAGCTCGATACCGCCGGCCACCACCGCGACCGCCTCCGGGGTGGCCCGCACCTGGCGGGCGAACAGCTCCGGCACCGCGGCCTCGGGCAGCTCGGCCGCGGCACCGTTGGACCCGGCGAGCAGTCGGCGGTGTTCCTCGACGGGCATGATGTCGATCCGGCTGATCGGCCGGTCGGGGTCGGCGACCGCCGCGTGCAGCAGCCGGGCCAAGCGCTCGAACAGCAGCTCCACGGTGGGCGCGTCGAAGAGGTCGGTGGCGTACTCCACCGCGCCGACGAGGCCGTCGGGGCCGCCGTCCGGGCGGAACTGCTCGGCCAGGCTGAAGGTCAGGTCGACCCGCGCCGTCCCGGTCGGCGCCTCCAGGTGGCCGGTCTCCAGCCCCGGCAGCGCGAACTCGCCGACCGGCGCGTTCTGCAGGGCCAGCATGATCTGGAACAGCGGGTGGTGGGCCAGCGACCGCGCGGGGTTGACCACCTCGACCAGGTACTCGAACGGCACGTCCTGGTGGTCGTACGCGGTGAGCGCCTTCTGCCGGACCCGGCCGACCAGTTCGGCGAAGCCGGGGTCCCCGCCGGTGTCGGTGCGCAGCACCAGGGTGTTGACGAAGAACCCGACGAGCTCGTCCAGCGCCTGGTCGGTACGGCCGGCGATCGGGCTGCCGACCGGGATGTCCGTGCCGGCTCCGAGCCGGGTGAGCAGGGCCGCGAGCCCGGCCTGGAGCACCATGAACATGCTGGCGCCGCGCGCGGCGGCCAGGTCCCGCAGGGCCCGGTGCAGTTCCGCGTCCAGCCGGACCACGACCCGGTCGCCCCGCTGGGAGGCCACCGGCGGCCGCGGCCGGTCGGCGGGCAGCTGCAGCTGCTGCGGGACGCCGGCCAGCTCCCCCTTCCAGTAGGCCAGTTGCCGGGCGAACAGGCTGTCCGGGTCGGCGGCGTCACCGAGCAGCTCGCGCTGCCAGGCGCTGTAGTCGGCGTACTGCACCGGCAGCGGGGACCACTGCGGGGCCTCGCCCCGGCAGCGGGCCGCGTAGGCCGCGGCGAGGTCACCCGAGAGCGGGCCCATCGACCAGCCGTCGGCGGCGATGTGGTGCACCACGACCAGCAGCACGTGCCGGTCGGGGGCGAGGGCGTACAGCTCCGCCCGGAGCGGCGGTTCCGCCGCGAGGTCGAAGCCGCACTGCGCCGTCTCGGCCAGGCGCTCGGCCAGTGCGCTCTCGTCGAGCTCGACCACCGGCAGTGCGGGGTGCGCCTGCGCGGCGCTCAGCACGACCTGGTGGGGCATGCCGTCCGTCTCGCGGAAGACCGTCCGCAGGCTCTCGTGCCGGGCCACCACGTCCGCGAGCGCGGCGTGCAGGGCCGGGCGGTCCAGTTCACCGGTCAGGCTGAGGGCGAGCGGCATGTTGTAGGTGGCGCTCGGCCCGTCCATCCGGTGCAGGAACCACAGGCGGCGCTGGGCGAAGGACAGCGGCACCTGGTCGGGGCGGGCCCGGGCGGTCAGCGCGGACCGCGCCGCCCCGGAGCCGTCCAGGCGGGCGGCCAGCCCGGCCACGGTCGGCGTTTCGAACAGCGTCCGGACCTCCAGCTCCGCCCCGAGGGTCGCCCGGACCCGGGAGGCCAGCCGGGTCGCCAGGAGGGAGTGCCCCCCGAGGTCGAAGAAGCCGTCGTCGACGCCGACCTGCGCCAGGCCCAGCACCTCGGCGAAGAGTTCGGCGAGGAGCTGCTCCTGCGGGGTGCGCGGTGCCCGCCCGGCCGCGACCGGACCGAGGTCGGGTGCGGGCAGCGCACGGCGGTCGAGCTTGCCGTTGGCCGTCAGCGGCAGCGCCTCCAGCGCCACGAACGCCGAGGGGATCAGGTAGTCGGGCAACCGGCTCCGCAGCCAGTCACGGAGTTCGCCCAGGAGGGCGCCGGTGCCCCGGCCGCCGGTCGGGCGGTTGGTCAGTGAGGACAGCGACGCACCCGTGGCCCGGGCCGGCCGGTAGGACTCGACCGGGGAGCCGTGGAGCGCCCGCGGGTCGGCGAGGACCACGTCCACGGCGTCCGCCGCGGTGGCCGACCAGGTCACGGCCACCGAGCGGCCGAACTCCGACCCGAGGGCGTGGAAGTCCTCCGGGTCGGCGAGGTCGGCGTCCTCCGGGGCGTGCAGCCGTTCCAGCAGCTCGGCGAGCGAGCCGTCCCCGTTCTGCACCGCCCGGGCCAGAGCGGCCTCCCGCACCACCCGGCGGTTCGGCACCCCGGTGATCCGCAGCACGTCGGCGGGCGGCTGGGCGAGCAGCTCGCGCAGTTCGGCCGGCCCGGCGACCTGCTGCCCCCACGCCAGCTCGACGGACCGCTCCGGAGCCGTCGGGGTGACCGGCGCCCTGTGCAGCGTCACGTCGTAGCGGTAGCGGGTCAGCTCGTTGTGGTGGCGGCCGCGCTTGACCTCGACGGCCGTCGCGCCGATGTCCGTGCCGTGCTCCCCCAGGGCGGTGAAGAAGTCCGGGTCGACCAGGAGCTCCTTCTCGACCCGGAGGGCCTGCTCGACCGCGCGGCGCACCGAGGTGACGTCGGCGCCTTCGCCGACCCGGTGGAGTTGGACGGCGGTGGCCAGCGGGCGCAGCAGCCGGAGGTTGCGGACGTCGCCGACGAACAGCGCGCCGCCGGGGGCGAGCAGCCCCATCAGCTTCCCGATCACGTCGGCGAGGTACTCGGCGGACGGGAAGTACTGCACCACCGAGTTGATCACGACGGTGTCGAACTCCCCCGCCGGGAGCCCGGCGGTGTCGTGAGCCGGGCGGGTCTGCAGCACCACGCGCCCGGCCAGCTCCTCCTGCCCGGCCACCTGGGCGGCCAGCGCCTCGATCGCGGTGGCGGAGAAGTCGGTCGCCCAGTACGTCTCGCAGTGCGGTGCGATCTGCGAGAGCAGCAGACCGGTGCCGACGCCGACCTCCAGCACCCGGCGGGGCCGCAGGGCCAGGATGCGGGAGACGGTCGCGTCCCGCCACTCCCGCATCTGCTCGACGGGGATCGGGCTGGCATCGTAACTGCTGTTCCAGCCCACGAAGTTCTGGCCGAAGCCGGCCTCCTCGGGAGCGATGGGCAGGGCGTCGTAGATGTCCTGCCACTCGCCCACGTGGTCCGCTTCGAGGGCGCTGTCGCGGGCCTCCTCCTGGCGGGGGACGACGTAGCCGACGAGCCGGTCGTCCTGGGCGAGGACCGCGGCCCGGGCGACGGCGGGGTGCTCGGCCAACGCCGACTCGACCTCGCCCGGTTCCACCCGGAAGCCGCGCACCTTCACCTGCTCGTCGGCGCGGCCGACGTACTCCAACTGCCCGTCACCGAGCCAGCGGACCAGGTCGCCGGTGCGGTACATGCGGCTCCCGGACGCACCGAACGGGCAGGCGACGAACCGCCCGGCCGTCAGGCCCGGCCGGTTCAGGTAACCACGGGCCAGACCCGCGCCCGCGACGTACAGCTCCCCCGGCACGCCCGGCGGCACCGGCCGCAGCCGGTCGTCCAGTACGTACACCTGGGCGTTGGCGATCGGGCGGCCGATCGGCGGCACGCCCGCCCCCGGGGACAGCGGGTCGCTCATGGTCGCGCAGACCGTGGTCTCGGTCGGGCCGTACGCGTTGATCATCCGCCGGCCCGGCGCCCACCGCTCCACCAGCTCCGGCGGGCACGCCTCCCCCGCCACCACCAGCGTCGACACCGCCACCGTTTCCTCCGGCACGGCGGCCAGGACCGACGGGGGCACGGTCACGTGGGTGACCGCGAGCCCCGGGTCGGTCAGTGCGGCGACCGGGTCCGCCGCCGGGGGCAGCACCAGGGCCGCGCCGCGCAGCAGCGCGGTGCAGATCTCCGACACCGAGGCGTCGAAGCTTGGTGAGGCGAACTGGAGCACCCGGCTGCCGGGGTCGATCGCGAACCGCTCGATCTGGGCGGCGACCAGGCTGGCGACCCCGCCGTGGGCGACCACGACACCCTTGGGGCGGCCTGTCGAGCCGGAGGTGTAGATCACGTAGGCCGGGTGCCGGACGTCGACCGCGACCACCGGGTCGGTCTCCGGCCAGTCGCCCTCGACCACCATCACCGGATCGTCGACCATCAGCGCCGGACGGGCGTCCGCCAGCATGAAGTCGATCCGCGCCCGCGGGTACGCCGGATCCACCGGCAGGTACGCGGCCCCGGCCTTCAGCACCCCCAGGACGG
>NZ_JBHVJT010000086.1:0-41697 GCF_042798815.1 Kitasatospora sp. NPDC057738
GCCCGGTGGATCCGGATCCACCGGGCCCCGGGGAGCGGCCGCCCCCGGCGTCCCGGACGGGCCGGAGTGCCCACCCGCGGGACGCGGCTCCGGGTCAGCCGGGCGCGTCCGCGAGCAGCGTGGCCGTCCGGGCGACCAGTGGTTCGTCCATCGGGGCCGCCTCGTCCGCCGGCTCGGTGGTCAGCACGGCGAGGAGGACGGGGGCGCCGGCCGGGGTCCAGGCGATGCCAGGCGGGTGACGCGGTCGCCGATCGAGCGGGCGAAGCCGGTGACGGCGGTCGGTCCGCCGAGTTCGCGGAACAGAATCCGGCGACGGTCCTGTCGCGGCGCGAACCGCCTTCCCGATCACCAGGACGCGGCGCGTTCGCCGATGGTTCGTCAACTGTGGTCATCCGTCCGATGGTTCACGGCCGGACGGCCACTGCGGCGTACAGCGAGACCTCCTCGGCGGCCCCGGGCGTCTCGTCCGGTGCGGGCCGCCACTGCGCGATGGGGACGAGCCCCGGGTCGAGGAGCGTCCAGCCGTCGAAGAAGCGGACGATCTCCGACCGGGTGCGGGCCTGGGCTGCGGTGCCGGCGGCCTCGTAGATCCGGGTCAGCCGGGCGATGTCCTCGGGCGCGAACTCGGGACTGACGTGGGTCAGCACCAGGGCGCTGCCGGGGACGAGGGCGGATTTGAGGCGCTCGACCAGCTCGTACGCGCCGTGGGTGTCGGGGACGAAGTGGAGCAGGGCGTTGAGGGAGAGCGCGACCGGGCGGGACAGGTCGAGGGTCTCGCGCAGGCCCGGGGCGGCGAGCAGTCCGAGCGGGTCGGTGACGTCCGCCTCGACGTACGCGGTGCGGCCCTCGGGGGTGCCGGTGAGCAGGGCCTGGGCGTGCGAGAGCACGATCGGATCGTTGTCGGCGTAGACCACGCGGGCGTTCGGCCGGATGCTCTGGGCGACCTCGTGCAGGTTGGGCGAGGTGGGGATGCCGGTGCCGATGTCGATGAACTGGTCGAAGCCGGCCTCGGCGAGCGCCCGGGTCGAGCGCTGCATGAAGGCGCGGTTGACCCGGGCGGCGGCGCGCAGCCACGGTGCGACGGCGAGGGCCTGTCCGGCGGCCTCGCGGTCGGCGGCGAAGTTGGTGAAGCCGCCGAGGAAGTAGTCGTACATCCGGGCCGAGTGCGGCACGTTCAGCCGCAGGTCCACCCCGTCGTAGAGACCCATCGCGCTCTCCCCCGGTTCCGCTCCCGACCGATCATTCCCGACCGATCGCTCCTGACCACGATAGGCGGGACCGGTCGCGTTCCGAACAGCTTCGGAGCATTCCAACCAACCGACGGCGCCCATGAGATGACCATCTGTATTCGGATTGCATCCTGGAGTGACGGGCCTGATGGAATGAGGATGGGCACCGACAGCCCGACCCTCGGGTGGCCGGGTGAGCAGCCGACGGCCACGGAAAGCAGGCTCGATGACGATCGACAGGGGTGCCCCGGCGCGCAGGTTCCGGGGCGGAACGGCCGTGGCGCACATTCACGGAGCGGAGACGGCGCCGGCGGCCGGCTCCGACCGCGCTCCCCGGTCCGACCCCGAACTCCGCCTGGGCCTCGCCTACGCCGCCTTCTGCGAGACGCACGAACCCGCCTGGCACGCGCTCGCGTTGACCCGGATAGGCAACCGGTCCGACGCGGAGCTGGTCGTCGGGGCGGTGAAGTCCGACCTGGCCCGCTGCTGGCCGCAGGTCCTGCGGTTCGAGGAACCGGCCGCCTACGCCTGGCGGTTGGCCAACCGGCACGTGTCGGACTGGGTGGCCGCCGAGGAGCCGGTGGAGGTGGAGGCGGTCACCTTCGCGGCGGTGATCGGAGCCTTCAAGCAGGTGGCGAAGGGGCTGCTGCACAGCGAGGCCGACGAGGTGCGGCTGTACGCGGCGATCCTCGAACTTCCGGACCGGCAGCGGGATGTGGTGATCCTGCGGTACCTGCTCGGCCTGCACGTCAAGGTGATCGCGGCGTACCTGGGGCGGCCGGTGGCGACGGTGCACTCCAACCTCCGGCACGCCCGGGAACGGCTGGCCCGCCGGCTCGGGGTGGGCGAACTCCCGGACGACGAGGGCGAGCTGTGACGGGGAGACCGGAGGGGGGCACCCCGGGCGGCGCGGCACCGGCGGACGGCGGCCCGGCCGGCGCGGCACCAGCGGACGGCGGCCGGACGGTGTTCCGCGTTCCCCGGTCCGAACGCGCCCACGCGGAGCGGGTCGCGGCGCTGCGCCGGGCCAGGCTCACCGCCGCGCCCGCCCACCTGCCGTCGGAGCACGAGCAGGCGGCGTTCGAACTCGGGCTGGTGGTGGCCCTGGTGCTGGGCGCGCCGGACGCCTCGCGCGGACTCGACCTGCTGGTGAACGCGCGCCGGATCGAGCCGGAGGGGGCCGAGGTGTTCGGCGCGCTGCTGTACGCCACCGGCAAGGAGGAGGGCGCCGAGTTCTGGTGGCGCTTCGCGGCGGGCTCGGGCAGCGGGACGGCCGCCTACTGCCTGCACCTTCACCACCTGATGCTCGGCGAGACGGACGACGCCGACTACTGGCGGGCCTGGTCGGACCAGCTGGCGACGGTCGAACGACCGCCCGGGCCGCGGGTGTTGCGGATGAACCGGCCGCTGCTGCCGGACGACGTACGGCGGGACATCCTGTCGCGGGTGCACCGGGGGCTCGCCCCGCAGCTGCCGCCGGCGCTGGTCGCGGTGATCGACCGGCTGCCGGTGCAGGACGGGGACGAGGAGGAGGTGCCGAGCCCGTGGGGGCTCACCTCGGGGGCGACCTCCGGCTGCTCCTGGACGGACCTTCCGTGGGGAGCCGGGGACGATCACGGCGCCCCGTGGGAGTGAGTGTCCCGCGGGCTGCCGTGATCATCCGTTCAGGTGAGCGCCGACAGCCGGGCGACGACGGCCCGGTCGCGCCCGCTCCTGGTCTCGGTGCGCTCCCCCGCCGGCGTGGTGTGCCGGACGACGTACCGGTGCGGTGCCATCGCGGTGTCACGTCCGGCCAGGGCGGCGACCACGGCGCGGTGGGCCTCGGCGGGGCCGAACGAGGGGTCGACGGCGGCCACCTCGGCCACCAGCCTTCCCTCGCTCACCGAGAGCCGGTGGTCCCCGAGCGCGGCGTGCAGGAGTTCGCGGACGGCCGCGAGATCGATCCAGGAGCCGTCGACCAGCCTCCAATCACCGCCCCGGCCGGCCCCCGGCGGCCCGAGCGCCGCGGGCAGGTCGGCCAGCAGCACCGGGCCCTCGGCGGCGGCCGCGAGCACGGCCGGCAGCGCCCGGGCGAAGCTCTCGGCCTCCTCGGGGTCGAGCACCTGGGGACAGGCGATCAGGGCGAAGTCCAGGCTGCCGGTGATCCGCAGGACGGTGAGCATCAGCCGGACCGGCAGCGGCGGGGCGGGCAGCACGGTGAGTTCGGGGTCGGCGGCCGGGGGCGGTTGGACGGCGGCGACGGAGGCCGGGATGGTGAGGCTCAGATCGTTGACGACCACCTGGCGGGCGAACCGGGCGCCGCGCACATGGGCCGCGTCGTCCACCAGCTGCCAGACCTTCTCGGCGTCCAGGGTGCTGTGCCAGTAGGCGCTCAGCGAGGCCGACTTGGCGCGGCCGATCAGCTGGTCGAGGTCGGCCGCGCCGGCGTCGAGCAGGATCAGGGCGTCCTGCGCGAGGGTGCCGACGTGGTCGATCAGGGCGGCGCGCTGACGGTTGGCGGACAGCGCCGAGAACACCAGCTCGGACCGGCCCGCGCGGTGGGCGACCAGCGCGGCGAAGGCGGCGAGCAGGACGACCGAGGGGCTGGCACCGGTGCGCCGGCAGACCGCGGCGAGGTCGTCGGCGGCGGTGCGCGAGCGGACCAGCAGGGCGCTGTGGTCGCGGGGCGGGCCGCTGATCCGCGCGTCGGAGAAGACTCCCACCGGGCCCGCGGTCAGGATCCGGGCCCAGTGCCGCAGGGCGGCCGCCGACCTGCGGCGGCCCTGGGCGCTCTGCTCCGCCACGGCGATCCCCAGCGGGGTCGGCGCGGTGACCGGCGGCAGCTCCTTCCCGGCGGCGAGGGCGCACCAGTCCTCGATCAGCACGGCGGTGGCGGCGCCGTCGGCGCCCGCGTGGCAGACCACGGCGACCAGCCGCAGCAGTCGCTCGCCCGCGGCGATCAGCGTGAACCGGATCCTCGGCGGCAGGTCGAGGCCGACCGGAACGGTGACATCGACCCGGCCCAACTCCTCGGCCATCGCGTTCAGTTCGGCGTCCGAGCGACAGCCGGCCTCGACCACGGAGACGGCGAACCGGCCCTGCCGGTGCACCACCTGGCGGTCCGGGAATCCGTCCGGACCGGGGCCCGCCGGAAAGGAGGTCCGCAACGACTCGTGCCGCTCGACCAGCCGGCGGAGGGCGACCAGCCCGGAGGGGACCGAAGTACCGTCGGGCACCGGCCAGACGGACTCCTTGTTGATCGCCTCGGGGGCACTGGCCCGGATGCAGCGGATCATGTTGTCCTGGCCGCGGGTGAGCGGTCCGGAGCCGCTGTTCTCGGCGGCGTACCGCACGGTGACCCGCCTGGTGGCCGGATTCGCGCCGCACGGTGTCGCGCTGAGTGACGCCGGGTCGTGCGGTGGAGCGCCGAGCAGCGCCGGGTCGTGCGGTGGAGCGCCGAGTGACGCCGGGTCCTGCGGTGGAGCGTCGTGCGGTGCCACGTCGTACACGCCTTTCGGCTTGCCGGGGAGGGCCGGGGAGGGCTCGGCAGGGGGTGTGACCGGGACGCTACCAGCGCGCTCGCCAGCTGGTCCAGACCAAACCGGAGCTGATCGAGCGTTTCGTCAATTCCCGTTCCACTCATGCGAGTTGACATGTATTGGCGATCCTCCGAGGGCGGCGACGGCAGCCCGGAACGGTTCCGCGACGGGGACGTCGCAGAGCCGGGCCGGGCCGTCGCCGAGCGCGCCCGGGTCGGCCACCAGCACCGGCGACGGACCGGCGACGGGCACGCCGAAGGACTGCACGACGCGCCCGCCGTACGCCTTGACGCAGGCCTCCCGGCGGCACCACAGCGCGGTGAACCGCGCCGCCCGCTCGGCCGGTTCCGCGGGCTCGGCGACGAACCACGCCTCCTCGACCGGGAACCAGCGGGCGGCCATCCGCTCGGCCGTCCGCGGGTCGTGGAGCCGTTCGACGTCGACACCGACCGCCCGCCCCTCGGCGAGGGCCAGCACCGCGACGGCGTCCGAGGCCGACCAGCTGACCCGCAGCGCGCCGTCCCCCGCCGGCTCGGGCTTGCCGTTCGGCCCGTACCGCCAGACCACGTCGGCCGGGTGCACGCCGAGCCGGGCGGCGACCAGCTGCCGGACCGCGCCGCGCACCACGGTGAAACGCTCGCGCGCCCAGGGGTCCATCCCGGACGCCCGGGCGCGCTCGCGCTGGTCGAGCAGCTGCCACAGCTCCCCGGCCGGAGCGGCCGGTTGACGCGTGTCGATCAGCCAGAGGTCGATCGCCGTCACGGCAGGGTCAGCGTGCTCAGCACCCCGAGCCGGCGGTCGAACCCGGCCAGCAGCGCGGGCCGGCCTGCCGCCCGCCACTGCGGCAGGTGTTCGGCCAGCTCCGCCCAGAGTCCGGTGAACGGCTGGGCCGACGGGGGCTCCGGCGGGCCGAGGCCGGGACCGAGCAGCAGTGCCGCCTCGGGCCCGAGTTCCCCGGCCGCGGCCCGGACCGACTCGGCCGGGGAGGCCGCGCCCCTGGTCTGCCGGACGGCCAGGCCCTCGCCGGGGGCCTCCTCGCAGACCAGCACCACCACCGCGTGCCGCTCCGGCAGCGGCACCGGTCCGGGCGGCTCGTAGTGCAGCGCGGTCTGTTCGGCCAGCACCACCACGGCCCGGCGGCAGCCGCCGGTGCGCTGGTGGCCGGCGGCCAGCCGCAGTGCGGTGAAGGCCGCCGCGCCGCCCTGGTCGCAGACCGCGAAGGCGAGCGGGCCGCCCGGGACGGACCGGCTGAGCGCCAGCGAGGACGGCGCGCCGGGCCGCACGTCCGGGGTGTCGAAGGCCAGGATCAGCAGGTCGGCCGGCTCGTCCTCGGCGAGCGCCTCGCGGAGCACTCCGGCGGCCAGTTCCTCGTAGGAGTGGCCGACGCCCTCGCCGAGCAGGTCCTCGCGCAGCGGCAGGCCGTAGGGGCGGACGAGGTCGGAGACGAAGACCCGCAGGTCCGGGTCGAGCGAGGTCTCCGAGCGGCCGTCGAACCGGCGGGCCAGCGCCCGGGTGATCCGCAGACCGGTGGGACCGGGGGCCACCCGGTCAGTCCTCGGGGATGACGTGCCCGGCGACGTAGTCGGCCAGCCTGGTGACCGACCGCAGGTCGTCCTCGGTGATCTGCTCGACGTCCACCTGGATGTCGAGCGACTCCTCCAGCTCCAGGATCAGCTCGATGGTGCCGGCCGAGGTGAGGCCGAGGTCGTCGAAGAGGCAGGCGTCCTGCGGGATCTCGGGCAGTTCGCGCTTGAGGACGCGCGGCAGGAGCTCGCCGATGCCGTGCAGGATGCGCTCGCGCAGTTCGGGGTCGGTGGTCTGGACCGCGGCTTCTGACATGGGTGTCCCGTCCCGTCGTACGTGGGATGTGTGCTCCGGGGCTTGCAGGCGCCCCGGGGCTCTGGGTGGTGTGGGAATCCGGCGTCACCGTGCGGACGGCGGCCGGCGGATTCGGCGGCATCGGCGGCCGGTGGCCGGCGGACCGTCAGTACCGCATCGCCATCGCGGAGAAGGTCGCTCCGACACCGGCGGCGGCGATCAGGTAGTGGTCGCCGCGGCGGAGCAGCCCCCGCGTGGTGGCGGTGTGGAGATTGATGAGGCTGTCCGAGGCGAAACTGTGCCCGACCGACCGCACGTTGTCCAGCACGACTTTCTCGACCGGATAGCCGATCCGGCGCGCGATCATCCGCCAGGACGCCTGGTTGACGTTGTGCGGCAGGATCGCGGCCAGGTCGGAGAGGTCCAGACCGGCCTGGTCCAGGGCGGCCTCGATCGCCTCCACCATCACGTTCGGGTACTCGCGCTGGTAGCGGGCGAGCAGGTCCGGGTCCTCGGCCAGCCGGCCGTCGAACTCCGGGCGCTGGCGCACCACGAAGGAGAGCATCCGGTGGCGCTCGCCACCGGCGCTGACCAGGCAGGCGGCGGCGCCCTCGGCGAAGATGCCGGTCTCGGGCACCACCTGGGCGTCCCTGGTGAAGGTCTTCTCGCCGGTCAGCACCAGGGCGAGCGCCGCCGGGTCGGGTTCGTCCGCGAGCAGCCTGCCGGCCAGGTCGATGGCCAGCAGGCCCACCGCGCAGGCGTGGTGGGTCACCGTGAAGGCGTTGGCGTGCGCCAGTCCACGGGCGTCGAGCAGGTCGTGCAGCGGGTTGAGCGGATGGGGCACCGCCACCGGCATGCTGCGGGCGTGGATCACGAAGCGGATGTCGGGTTCGCGTCCACGCAGCTCCGGCAGGTTGTCCAGGGCGGCGTCGAGCAGGTCGGGCAGCGTCCCGGTCGGATCCAGGCGCAGCTGGTCCAGGCCGTGGAAGCGGCGGAAGAGACGGAGTTGACGTGGGGTCAGGCCGATGAGCTCGCCCACAGCCTCGATGGGAACGGCGTGCGGGGGGAGGTGGACGGCCACTGCCTCCAGTGCGGTCACCCGGGCTAGTATTCCGACGCCCGCCGGGTCGCACAAGTGATCTCGGGCCCCCTCCGTCGCCGCCGCTCCCCGGAAGCCGGTCAACTTCCCCCCGGCGCGGCCGCGTTCACCCCCGTGCCGTCGAGCAGGTGGGAGATCTCTCATGTCGAACCCTGAACCCCCCTACCCCGGAGCCCCGTTGAACCAGGATCTGGTGGCCTTGCTGGTCGAGGTGGCCGGTGCGCCGCCCGGCTGGGCGCGTCACGTCACCCCGGAGGCCCGGCTGGACGGCGACCTGCTGCTGGACGAGGACGAACTCGCCGAACTGGCCGACCGGCTGCGCGGGCGCTTCGGCCCGCAGGCCGACCTGGCCGCGCTGCGCGCCGGGCTCGACCTGGCCGCCCTGGAGGCCCTGACCGTCGCCGACGTCCAGCGACTGCTCCCCGAGGAGGGCGCACGATGACCCGGTTCCTCCTGGTGATGCCGCCGTTGACCGGCCACGTCAACCCGGCCGCCGGCATCGCCGCCGAGTTGACCGCACGCGGCCACCAGGTCGCCTGGACCGGCACCGAATCGGTGCTGCGCCCGCTGCTCGGGCCGCAGGCCCGGGTGCTCGGCACCGGTACCCGGGCGTTCCGGGCCCAGGGCGGGCACGGGCTGGCCGCGTTGCGCTCGCTCTGGGAGGGCTTCATCGTCCCGTACACCAGGTTCACGCTGAAGCCGCTGGACGCCGTCGTGCGGGAGTGGCGGCCGGACGTGCTGCTGGTCGACCAGCACACTCCGGCGGGCGCGCTGGTCGCGCACCGGCACGGCCTGCCGTGGGCGTCCTTCGCGCCCGGGGCGATGGAACTGGGGCGCCCCTACCGGGCGTTGCCGCAGGTCGAGGCCTGGATGACCGGGCTGCTGCGGGGGCTGTGGGAACGCGCCGGGCTGCCCGCGGAGGAGTACCTGGACCCGCGCTTCTCCCCCGCCCTGGTCCTGGCGACCACCGGTCCGGCCCTGACCGGCTCGACCCCGCCGCCGGAGCACGCGCTCGTCGGGCCGGTGATCCCGGCGCGGCCGCACGATCCGGACTTCCCGTGGGAGCGGCTGCTGCCCGGTCGGCGCCGGGTGCTGGTCACCATGGGGACCCTGGCCGGCGAGCTGGGCGCGGACTTCCTCGCCCGGTCCGTCCGGGCGCTGGAGCTGTGCGGTGACGAGGTGCAGCCGGTGTTCGCCGCGCCGAGCGAGCTGCTGCCCGAACTCCCCTCCCGGGCCGTCGCGGTGGGGCGGGCGCCGGTGCTGGAGCTGATGGCGCGCGGCGAGCTGGACGCGGTGCTCTGCCACGGCGGGATGAACACCGTGGGCGAGGCCCTGGCGCACGGACTGCCGCTGGTCACCGCACCGATCCGGCACGACCAGCCGATCGTGGCCGGCCAGGTGGCGGCGGCGGGCGCGGGGCTGCGGGTGCCGTTCGCGCGCGTCACCTCGGTGCGGCTGGCGGACGCGCTGCGGGCCGTCCTCGACTCCACGGCCCACCGGGAGCGGGCGGTTCAGGTCGGGAGCCGACTGCTCGCCGGGGGCGGTGCGGTGGCCGCGGCGGACCGGCTGGAGGTGCTCGGCCGAGCGGGCCGGACCGGGCTCGTCCCACCCCCGGACCGCCCCCGATCCACCCCCGGAACCGCCCCGACCCGGCCCGGAACCGCCGCCCCTTAGCAGACCGGCCGAGGGTACGTCCATTGGTCTAGGCCATTGTTTCCGGGGCGGGGTTCGCCCTAGGGTGTCGCAGCGGCACCGCCCTCCGCAGGTGCCGAGCCCCGCCTTTCCAGGTGCCGTGGCAGCCCATCCCCGCACGGGAGTTCCGGTTGATCGAGACCGCGGGACTGCGCAAGTCCTACCGCAAGAAGACCTCCCGCCGCAGCGGCGAGAACCCCACCGTCGACGCCGTCCGCGGCATCGACCTGTCGGTCGCCGCCGGCGAGATCTACGGCTTCCTCGGCCCCAACGGCGCGGGGAAGACCACCACCCTGCGCATGCTGGCCACCCTGATCCGCCCGGACGGAGGACGGGCCACCATCGCCGGGGCCGACCTGTTCACCGACCCCGCCGGGGTCCGCCGCCGGATCGGCTACGTCGCCCAGGGCGGCGGCACCACCGACCACGTCAGCGGCCGCGAGGAGCTGGTCCTCCAGGCCCGGATGTACGGCGCGGCCAAGGCGCAGGCCGTCCAGGCCGCCGCGGACGCGCTCAAGGCCTTCGACCTGGCCGAGTTCGGCGACCGCCCGTGCGCCACCTACTCCGGCGGCCAGCGCCGCCGGGTGGACATCGCGCTCGGGGTGATCCACCAGCCCCGGGTGCTGTTCCTGGACGAGCCCACGGTCGGACTGGACCCGGCCAGCCGGGCGCACGTCTGGGAGGAGATCCGCCGGCTGCGCACCGAGGGCATGACGGTGGTCGTCACCACCCACTACCTGGACGAGGCCGACGCGCTCTGCGACCGGGTCGCCATCGTCGACCACGGCCGGGTCGTGGCCGAGGGCACCCCCGAGGCGCTCAAGCGCGAGATCTCCGGCGACGTCGTCCTGGTCGGGCTGGACGCCGCGGACGCCGCGGAGGCCGCCTTCGAGCGGGCCGCCGAGGTGCTGCGCGCGCAGCCGTACCTGCACCGGCTGGAGCAGAACGGCGACGAGGGGCTGCGGCTGTACCTGGAGGACGGCGCCGCCGCCATTCCCCGGCTGCTGCGCGCCCTGGACGCGGCGGGCGTGACGCCCGGCACCGTGCAGCTCCAACGGCCCAGCCTGGACGACGTGTTCCTGGCCCGCACCGGCCGCTCGCTGCAGCAGTCCTGACCCCGTACCGCCCGGACCCGCACAACCCCCTGGGGAGACCGTGAAGCTCGCCCGCGACACCTGGCTGGTCTTCCAGCGCCAGCTGCTGCTCATGATCCGCACCCCGATCTGGATCGCCGTCGGCATCATCCAGCCCGTGTTCTACCTCCTGCTGTTCGCCCCGCTGCTGAAGAAGGTGCTCACCCCGCAGGGCGCCGGCAGCTACGCCGACGCCTACCAGGTGTACGTGCCGGGCCTGTTGGCGGTGCTGTGCATCTTCGGCGGACTGTTCACCGGCTTCAGCCTGCTCGGCGAGCTCAGGGCCGGCATCATCGAGCGCTCCCGGGTGACCCCGGTGAGCCGGCTGGCGCTGCTGCTGGGACGGGCTCTGCGGGAGATGGTGGCGCTGCTGGTGCAGGCCGTCCTGATCACCCTTATCGCGCTGCCGTTCGGGCTGCGGGTGAACCCGCTGAACCTGCTGCTCGCCTACCTGCTGCTGGGCCTGCTGGCGCTGATGACCTCGGCGATCTCCTACGGCATCGCGCTGATGGTGCCGACCGACGCGGCGATGTCGCCGGTGGTCAACACCATCGCGCAGCCGATCGCGCTGCTGTCGGGGGTGCTGCTGCCGCTCACCCTGGCACCCGGGTGGCTGCAGCAGGCGGCCAGGTGGAACCCCTTCTACTGGGCCGTGGAGGGCATGCGCGCGCTGTTCTCCGGGCACGCCGGGGACAGCGTGGTGTGGCAGGGACTGCTGGTGGTCGTCGTGATGACCGTCCTGGCGGTGTACTGGTCGGCCCGGCTGTTCTCCACCCGGGTGCGCTGACCGGCGAACGGCGGAGGGGGGGGGGGTCCCACCGAACCGGCCCCCCCCCCCCTCCCCCCCTCCCCCGTTCCGCGCCCCCACCGTTCCGCGCGGGCTCTCAGTCCGTCACGAAGGCCGTCACGAAGGCCGCCAGCCTGGCCACGCCGTCGATGATCTGCGCCTGCGTCAGCGAGCTGACGGACAGCCGCAGCCGCTGCTCGCCACCGCCCGCCGGGTAGAACGGCGCCATCGGTGTCCAGAGCACCCCGTGCTCGCGGGCACAGCGCTCCATGGCGGCCTCGTCGGCGACGAACGGCACCGTCAGCACCGCGAAGAAGCCGCCGTCCGGCCGGGTCCAGGAGATGCCCAGCCGGTTCCGCACGGAGGCCGGGAAGTGCCGGTCCAGCTCCCGCAGCAGGGTGTCCAGGCCGGCCGCGTAGTGGGCCGTGGCACGGGCGTTGGCGGCCCGCAGGCGGCAGTCGTGGGTCAGCAGCATGCCGCCGATGACGGCCTGGCTGAGCGCCGGGGTGTTGACCGTCGTCATGCTCTTCAGCTTGGCCAGCTCGTCCGCGAGGAGGCTGCGCCGGCCGTCGGGGCCGGTCACCTCCTGGTCGGCGACCACGTAGCCGAGGCGGGCCCCGGGGAAGCAGGTCTTGGCGAAGGAGCCCAGGTGGACGACCTGGCGGCGGCGGTCCAGCGCCTTGAGGGTGGGCCGCAGCCCCGGGGTGCGGGAGAAGAAGCCGTACGGGTTGTCCTCGACGACGAGCACGCCCTCCTCGGCCGCCGCCTCCAGCAGCCCGGCGCGGGCCGGGACCGGCATGCTGGTGCCGGAGGGGTTGGCGAAGTCCGGGACGACGTAGAAGGCGCGCGGACGGCGTCCCTCGGCCCGCACCGCGCGGGCGGCCTCCCGGAGCGCCGCCGGGTCGGGGCCGCCGTCCGGGCCCTCGGGGACGGGGCGGACGGTCAGGTCGAGCAGCCGGGCGGCGCCGGTGACGCCGACGTAGCAGGGCGAACTGACCAGCAGGACGTCGTCCGGGCCGGCGCACAGGGCGCGCAGCGTCAGCAGCATGCCCTCCTGGGCGCCGACCGTGACCACCACGGCCGCGGGGCCGACGGTCAGGCCCTCGTCGTGGGCCAGCGTGCGGGCGATCAGCTCGTTGATGATGCCCTTGGTCGGACCGTACTGGAACAGCGCGGTGCGCACCGCGTCCCGGTCCAGGCCGCGGTCGGCCAGGTGGGCGAGGTAGGTCTCCAGGTACGCCGGGACGTCCTGGGGCTCGAAGAAGCCCTCGTAGGGGCGGCCGGGGGCGAAGGAGACCGCCTCCGGGTAGCGGGTGGTGACCTCGTTGAGGAAGGTCATCGCGTCCAGCAGCGGATCGGCCAGGGAGGCGTGCAGGTCGCTCAACGGGATCGTCATCGCAGCGCCTCCCGGAGGCGCTCGGCCGCGAAGTCCTGGGCCTCGGCGGCGGCGTCCAGGGTGCCGGTCATGGCGAAGAAGCCGTGCGGCATGCCCTGGTAGCGGCGCAGGTCCACCGGGACCCCGGCGGCGCGCAGCGCCTCGGCGTACTGCTCGCCCTCGTCCCGCAGCGGGTCGTACTCGGCCGTCAGGACGGTCGCGGGCGGCAGGCCGGCCAGGGTGGCGGCGCGCAGCGGGGAGGCGTACGGGCTGGCGCCGTCGCCCTCGTCGGCCAGGTAGTGGCCCCAGTACCAGGCCACCGAGCGGCGGTTGAACAGTGCCGGGTCGTCGTGGGCGCGCAGCGAGGGGGTGTCGGCGCCGTGGTCGGTGTTGGGGTAGACCAGCAGTTGGTGGCGCAGGGCGGGGCCGCCCTCGGCGCGCAGCAGCAGGGTGAGCGCGGCGGTGAGGTTGCCGCCGGCGCTGTCGCCGCCGACCGCGATCCGGTCCGGGTCGATGCCGAACTCCGCCGCCCTTTCGGCGAGTTGCAGCAGTGCGGCGCGGCAGTCGTGCAGCGCCGCGGGAAAGGGGTGTTCGGGGGCGAGCCGGTAGCCGACGGAGGCGGTGACGCAGCCGACGGCGTTGGTGAGCCGGCGGCAGATCGCGTCGCTGGTGTCGGGCGAGCCGAGCGTCCAGCCGCCGCCGAACAGGTAGAGCAGGGCGGGCAGCCGGCGGCCGGGCGGCTCGGGGCGGTAGAGCCGCAGCGCGAGTTCGCCGCCGGGACCGGGGATGCGGTACTCCTCGACGGCGGCGACCGGTTCGGGGGTGCCGGCCGCCGCGCGGATGTCCGCGAGGTCGGCGGCACGGGCCTCGGCGAGGCTGAGGGTGTAGAGCGGCGGGGCACCGCTGCCGGCGCGCCTGGTGCGCAGCGCTTCGGCCTGGGGGTGCAGGGGCATGGGCGGATCCATTCGGTGCGGAGGGCTCAGCGGTCTGCCTCGACGTAGACGGTCTCGTCGGTGCGGAAGGCCGTGTCGAGGTCGGCGACGTCCGGCCGGGTGCCCTGCCGGTAGGCGCACGGGCGAATCCTCCCGGGGTCGAAGCCGGCCCGGGTGAGGACATGCCGCAGTTCGTCCAGGTCGTAGATCCACTGGTGCCCGAAGTGCCGGAAGATCTGGTTCACCAGGAAGGCCGGACGCGCGGGCATCGGCGGGCCGAAGCCGAGGGTGGTCAGCCGGCGCCGGTGCTTGGCGAGGAAGCCGTCGCCGGTGGCGTAGCCGACCAGGTAGCGGGCGAGGTCGGGGGTGGTCAGGCGCAGGACGCCGCCGGGGCGCAGCACCCGGCGGGCCTCGCGCAGCCAGCCGACGGCGACGGGCATGGTGACGTGCTCGATCAGGTGCTCGGCGTACACCCAGTCGACGCTGGCGTCGGCGAAGGGCAGCGGTTCGGCGATGTCGAGCCGGGTGAACCAGCGGTCGCCGTCGACCCGGTAGAGGGTGCCGGGCTCGGTGGCGGTGTCGGGGCTGCGCAGGGTGGCGAGGTCGGTGCCGAGCCCCTGCGGGTGGGCGGTCCGGAAGGCGGCGAACTCGATGCCGGTGATGCCGAGTTCGCTCAGGCCCGCGTGGTCGCGCGGCAGCCCGCCCGGATGCGCTTCGAGCTTCTCGCAGGTGGCGACCTGTTCGCTGAAGGCGTCCAGTCGGGGGGCCAGCCCGTCCGGGTCGTCCCAGTCCCAACCCGGGAATCGCTCGCTCTGCTCGGTCATGTGTCGGACCTCCTGGTGGGAAGAACGCGGTTCGGGGGCGGCGCGGTTCAAGGGCCGCGCGGGTGCGAAGCGGACGAACGACCGCGCGGGTGCGGTGTCAGCCGGCCGGGAAGGGCCAGGGGGCGAGGACCGTGCGGTCCAGGTCGGCGAGCCGGGGGCGGCCCAACAGGGCCATGGTGTGCTCCAGTTCCTCGCGCAGCAGGTCGAGCACCCGGTGCACCCCGGCCTCGCCGCCGGCAGCCAGGCCCCAGAGCGCGGGGCGGCCGATCAGCACGGCGCGGGCGCCGAGGGCGAGGGCGATCGCGAGGTCGGTGCCGCTGCGCACGCCGCCGTCGAACAGCACCGGCAGGTCGGCGGGCACCGCCTCGACCACGTCCGGGAGTGCCGCCAGGGCCGGTACCACCCCGTCGAGTTGGCGTCCGCCGTGGTTGGAGACCAGGAGGACGTCGACGCCGTGCTCGACGGCCAGCCGGGCGTCCTCGGCGGTGAGGACGCCCTTGAGGACCAGCGGCAGCCGGGTGCGTTCGCGCAGCCAGGCCAGATCGGTCCAGCTCAGGGTGGGGTCGAACTGTTCGCGGGCGTGCTCGGCGATGCCCGAACCGCCGCCGGCGGCGCGGTGGCTGGCGGACATCAGGGACCGGTCCAGGTTGACCGCCCGGACGGTGGGCGGGACGGCGAAGCCGTTGCGCAGGTCGCGCAGCCGACGGCCGATCCTGGGGGCGTCCACGGTCAGCACCAGTGCGCGGTAGCCGGCCGCCTCGGCGCGCTCCACCAGGGCGGCGAGGGCGGCGCGTTCGCGCAGCCAGTACAGCTGGAGCCAGAGCGGGCCGGTGGCGGCCGCGGCGATCTCCTCCAGGGTGCGGCTGGCGAACATCGCGGCGACCAGCAGGGCTCCGGCCCGTCCGGCGGCGCGCGCGGTGGCGGTCTCGCCCTCCGGGTCGACCAGCCGGTGGTAGGCCATCGGGGCGATCCCGAGCGGGAGGCGCAGCGGTGCGCCGAGCAGGGTCAGTGCCGGGTCGCAGACGGAGACGTCGACCAGCGTGCGCGGACGCAGCGCATGGCGTCCGAACATCTGCCGGTTGGCCGCCAGGGTGCGTTCCGCATCGCTGCCGCCTTCGATGAAATCCCAGATTTCCGTTGGGAGTCGGTCGCGCGCCGCGCGCTCGATCCCGGCCGACGTGAGAACTCTCACGGGCATTCCTCGTTCCAGGACGGCCACGCGCGGGCCGGTCCTGGTTGGGCAGCGTAGGAGCAACGACCACATTGGTATAGACCTTGATTTGACCAAACGTCTGTGCCATGGTCTGGCCACGGAATTGGCCGTTCTGACTTGTTAACGGCGTTCATGTCAAATCCCCTCACTTGTGTGGAGCCGCGTTGACCGGCTTTTCCCCCTCCGTACTTCCGGCTGCCTTCCTGCCGCACTCCGACGCCCCGGACTCCTGGGTCGACCGGCTGCTGCTGGCCGGCCCCGGCACCGAGGAGTGCCTGCGCCTCGGCGCACCGCTCGACCGGGACGCCCTGCGTGCCCTGGTCGAGGAGCAGTCCGACCGACTGGCGGCCGCCGGACTCGGCCCCGGCGGGACGGCGGCGCTGCGACTGCCGCCCTCGGTGGCGTTCGTCGCGGTGCTGCTGGCATGCTGGCGTCTCGGCGCCCAAGTCGCACTGCTCGACCACCGGTTGACCGACCACGAGATCGACGCGGCGGTGGCGCGGCTGACCCCGCAGGTGCTGGTAGGCTCCGCCCATCGGTCCGCGGCGGCCCTGCGCGGCTTCTCCGAAGTCGAGCCGGTGGCCGTCCCGTTGACGGACGGACGCCCGGCCCGCACCGGGCACGCGTTGATCCAGCTCAGCTCCGGATCCACCGGTCCGGCCAAGGTCATCGCCCGCACGGCGGCCGATCTACTACGCGAACTCGACTGTTACCGAAGGCTGGTGGAGTTCCCCGGCGAGGGCGAGCGGGTCGTCCTGCTCTCCTCGGTGGTGCACGTTCTCGGCCTGGTCGGCGGGCTGCTCAACAGCCTGCACGCCCGGGTCGCGCTCACCGTGCCGGAGCGGATGACGGCGGCGGGCATCCTCGCCGAGGTCGCCGCGAGCGACCGGCCGACCACCGTGATCGGGGTACCCTTCCACGCCGAGCTGCTGGCGGGGACGGTCGCTCCCCCGCCGCTGCCCCGGCTGCGGCGGATGGTCGTGGCGGGCGAGCTCGTCCGCCCGGGACTGCCCGCGCTGTTCACCGAACGCTACGGCGTCCCGCTCGGCACCATGTACGGCATGACCGAGACCGGGGTGATCGCCACCGACCTCTCCGGCACGCTCCACCCCGCCAAGCAACCCGTGCACGGCATGGAACTGCGCCTGGTGAAGGGCGAGTTGCAGATCGGCGCGGCGGCCTCCCCGTACCCCGGGCTGGACGATCCGACCCGCTGGTCGGACGGCTGGCTGCACACCCGGGACGCCGCCGAGCTGACCGCCGACGGTCTGGTCACCGTGCTCGGCCGACTGGACTCCCAGGTCTCGATCGGCGGACTGAAGGTCGACCTCACCGAGGTCGAGCAGACGCTCGCCGCGCTGCCCGAGGTCCGCGAGGCCGTGGTGGTCTTCGACGGCGGCGCGATCGAGGCCTACCTGGCCACCGAACCCGGGACCGACCTCGCCTCCGTCCAGGACGGGCTGGCCCGCCGGCTGGCCGCCTACAAGCGGCCGCGCCGGCTCGCCCCGCTGGACCGGCTCCCCCGCACCGCCACCGGAAAGCTGCTGCGCGACCCGGCCGCCCTGCGCGAGAGCGCGGCCGCCGGCCGGCCCGCCGCAGGCTGACCCCGCCCGCCACCGGGCCGGCCGCACCCGGCCGCACCCCGATCCCTTCGCACCACCACCCCGACAAGGAGCCCACCACCATGCAGGACCGCATCCGCGCCTTCGTCCTGGCGGCACTCGCCGAGATGCAGTACGACGTCTCCGAGGTCACCGGGGACACCGACCTCGGCCCGGCCGGACTGGACCTCGAATCGCTCGCCCTCGCCGACCTGTCGGTGCAGGTCGAGGACGAGTTCGGGATCAAGTTCGACCTGGACGAGATGGAGACCACCGCGCTGATGACGCTGGACGAGTTCACCGCCGACGTCACCCGCCGGGTCGACGCCCTCGCCGCCACCTCCGGCAGCGCCGCGTGACCGGCTCCCCGCTCCCCGGCGCCCTCCCGGACCGGACCGAGGTCCTCACCATGCTGGCGGCGTTCGGGCAGCGCGCCGTCGACGCCGTGCCGGAGGACCTCGGGTCGCTCGAACTCACGTGGCTCGTCGCCGAGTTCGAGCAGCGGTACGGGCTCCAACTGGACCTGGACGACGACCGCTTCGGCGCGGTGCGCACCGTCGACGACGCCGCCGAACTGCTGCGCGAGGCCGTCCTCGCCGACCGCGCGGGCGCACGGCCGTGATCGCCGCCGGGACGGGCACCGGACCACCGGGCCGGACGGCCGGCCACCCGGTGGTCACCGGTGTCGGGGTGCTCAGCGCCGCCGGGCACGGACTCGCCCCGCTCACCGAGGCCGTCACCCACGGCAAGTCCCTGTTCGGCCCGGTCACCCGCTTCGACGTGAGCGCCCGCCGCACCACCCGGGCCGCGCTGTTCCCCGCCACCGTGCCGCTGGCCTGCACCTTTCCGCTGGCCAGGGCCGTGCTCGACGCGATCGGCCAGGCCTGCCGGCAGGCCGGACTGACCGCCGCCGAGGGCGCCGGACCGCCCGTGCTGCTAGCGCTGCACAGCGACGAGCGCACCCGCGCGACCGCCGCCGCGGTGGCCGCCGGGGTCCGCGCCGACTGGGGCGCGCCGGGCGTCACCCGGGTGTACAACGGCGCCTGCGTGGCCGCCGCGACCGCCGTCGCCGACGCGGGCGCCCTGGTGGCCGCCGGACGGCACGAGCGGATCCTGGTCGCCGCCGGACACCTGGTCGAACCGGGCGTCTTCGCGGTCTTCGACGCCGGACGGGCGCTGGCCCGGGACGGCGAGGCGCGCCCGTTCAGCGCCGGCCGCACCGGCACCCTGCTCGCCGACGCGGCCGCGGCCGTCCTGGTCGAGTCCGCCCCGGCCGCCGAACGCCGCGGCGCGCCCACCCTCGCCCGGCTGGCCGGCTGGGGCCGGGCCGGGGACGCCCACCACGTCTGCCGCCCGGAGCCGGAGGGCGGCGGGGCGATCCGGGCGATCGGGGCCGCGCTCACCCGCGCGGGCGCCGACCCGGCCGAGGTCGGCTACGTCAACGCCAACGGCACCGGCTCCGCCCTCGCCGACCGGGCCGAGGCCCACGCCCTGCGGCGGGTGTTCGGCCCGCACACCGACCGCCTGCCGGTCAGCTCCAGCAAATCCGTGCACGGGCACGCCCTGGAGGCCTCCGCGCTGCTCGAACTCGCCGCCACCATCGGCGCGTTGGGCACCGGACTGCTCCCGGTCAACGCCGGCTGGCTCGGCCCGGACCCGGACCTCGCACTGGACCTCGTCCTGGACGGCCCGCGCGCCGCCCGCCCCCCGTACGCCCTCAGCCTCAACTCCGCCTTCGGCGGCGCCAACACCGCGCTGCTGCTGGCCCCGGGATGACAGCCACCGCCATGACCACCCCTGCCGACCACACCCACGGACTGCGGATCCTCGCCGAGGCCCGCCACCCCGCACCGGGCCCGGACGGGCCCCCGCCACCACTGCCCGGCTTCTCCGCCTCCGGCTTCAATCCGCTGGTCGCCGACACCGCCGAACGCTGCCTGCGCGCCCACCACGGCGAGCCGCCCGCACCCGGGCGGACCGCCCTGCTGCTCGCCAGCGCGAGCGGCGACCTCGAAACCGCGCGGGCCATCGAGCGCAGCGCCGAACCCGGGCAGCGGACCGGCCCGCTGCTGTTCTTCCAGTCCAACCCCAACGCCGTCCTCGGACACATCGCCGCGCGCTGGGGCCTGAACGGTCCGGTCGTGGCGATCTGCCCGGCCGAGGCCGAACCCGGCCGCGTCCCCGCCGAGGCGTTCGAACTCGCCGCACTGCTGCTCCAGGACGGCGACGCCGACCGGGTGCTGGCCGTGGCCGCCGAGCAGACGCCCGGCGGGGACCTGGCCGCGGCCGTCCTGCTCGCCGGTCCGGCCACGGAATCCGGACGGGCCGAAACCGAACCGGCCGAAACCGAACGGACCGAACCCGGACGGGCCGAAACCGAACGGACCGAACCCGAACGGGCCGAAACCGAACGGGCCGAACCCGAACGGGCCGAAACCGAACGGACTGAACCGGCCGCCCGCCCCTGGCCGTAGCAATCATCGAGGCCCGGCGCCTGACGCAGCCGCACCCGGCACACCAGCGCCCCCGCCCGTCCCCGCCTCACTCCCGACATCCGCCGCCCGACGACGCGCGGCCGACCGCACCCGCCGCCCGTGCGGCCGCCCCTGCCACCCGATCAGCCGCCCGGGCCGTCCACCGGCCCCGAGGGAGGGATCCACCCCCGTGACCATCCGCAGCCTCCGCACCCAGCTCGCGGACGACCCCGACGTGGGCGCCGGCAACGTCCTGACCGCCCGGATCGCGCTCGGGCTCGACCTGGACGTGCCGTTGCTCAGCTTCGACACCCCGGTGGACGACCACCCCGCCTGGCAGCCCTTCACCCTGCGCGAGCTGGACCGCGCCGTCCGGGCCCGCGCCGCCGCGCTGCACGCGCTGGGCATCACCCGGCGCGACCCCGTCGTGGTGTACGCGAGCGACGCCGCCGACCACGTGCTCTCCTTCCTCGCCCTGGCCCGGCTCGGCGCCGTCCCGGCCCTGCTCAACCCCAACCTGGACGGCGAGCGCGCCGCCCGCTACATCGCCCGCCTCGGCGCGGCCGGCGTCCTCGCCGACCCCGCCCACCTGGCCGCACTGGCCGGCCACGACCCCGGCGCGCCGCTGCTGCCGGAGATCTCCACCCTCGGCGCCGGCGACCCGGTCGCCGCCCCCGAGCCGTACCGGCACTGGTCCGGCGACCCGGTGGCGATCACCCACTCCTCCGGCACCACCGGAATGCCCAAGGCCGTCGTCCACTCGCACGCCAGCCTGTACGCCGCGATCCGCCACCGGCTGCGGCTGCCCCGCCCGCAGGGCCAGGACCGGATGCTCAGCGCACTGCCCGCCCCGCACGCCGCCACCCTGATCGCCCTCAACCTCGCGCTCAGCTCGCACACCGAACTCGCCGTGCTCTCCCGGCAGTCCGGCGACGGCGTGCTGGAGGCCGTCGAGCGGTGGCGGCCCACCGGGGTGATCGGCTTCGCCGCCACCTGGGCCGACCTCGCCCGGCACGACCTCGCCGCCCGCGACCTGAGCTCCGTCGCGCTCTGGTGGAACACCGGCGACTGCGCCCACGAGGTGCACATCCGCCGCCTGATCGCCACCGGCAGCCGGGAGACCGTCACCCGGGCCGGCCGCACCCGGCTGCCCGGCTCGCTGTTCGTGGACGGCCTCGGCTCCACCGAGATGGGCCACTCGCACTTCTTCATCACCCACGGCCCCGGCACCGAGCGCTACGGCCGCTGCGTCGGCCGCCCGCACGCCTTCGTCGACTGCGAGGTGGTCGGCCCGGACGGCGAACCGCTCGGCCCCGGCGAGGTCGGTGAACTCGCCACTGCCTCACCCACCTTGGCGCTCGGCTACTGGAACGACTCGGCCACCACCTTCCGCACCCGGCTGCGCGGCCGCTTCCTCACCGGGGACCTGATGTACCGGGACGAGGAGGGCTACTACTACCACGTGGACCGGGCCGTCGACTCGGTCGAACTCGGCGGCGGCAAGCGGCTGTTCACGGCCATGTCGGAGGAGCGGGTGCTGGCCGCCTGCCCGGACGTGCTGGACTGCACGGTGGTCGCGGTACGGGACGGCGAGCGCGTCGTCACCGACGTGCTGCTGCTCCTCGCCGCGGACGCCGACCCGGCCGCCGACCGCACCGCGGCGGTCGTCGCCGCCCTGGACGAGGCCGTCGGCGCGACCGTCCGCAAGGTGCTGGCGGTCTCCCCCGACGACATCCCGCTCGGCCCGACCGGCAAGGTCCGCAAGGTCCTGCTGCGGGAGATCCACCTCGCGGCGGTGGGCGCATGAGCGAGCGGAGCGAACGCGTCGTCGAGGGGTGCGCGTCGCGCGAGGCGACCGCCGAGCGGAACGGGGTCCGCGCATGAGCCCGCGCCCCGGTGCCGTCGTCACCGGCATCGGCCTGCTCTCCCCGCTCGGCCGCCGACCCGCCGAGGTGTTCGAGGCGCTGGTCACCGGCCGCTCCGGCCTGCGGGCCGTCCCCGAGGACCACCCCGCGCACGGCTGGCTGCCCGCTGCCGGGATCGCCCCCGTCGTCGACGGCCGGGAGGTGCTGCCGCCCACCGAGACCCGCTGCGTGGACCGCTTCGTGCTGCTCGCCCTGGCCGCCGCCGACGACGCACTCGCCGACGCCGGCCTGGCCGTCGGCCGGGACTCCGACCCGCACCGCACCGCCGTGGTACTGGCCACCGGCGGCGGCGGACTGGAGACCTTCGAGCAGCAGTCGCACCGCCGGCTGGAACGCGGCCGACCCGGCGTCAGCCCGTACCTGCTGCCCGGGATGCTCTCCAACATGGCCGCCGCCCGGATCGCCATCAAGCACGGCATCCGGGGCTACAGCTCGGCCGTGGTGACGGCCTGCGCGGCCGGCGCCCAGGCGATCGCCGAGGGGCTGCGGCTGATCCGGGCCGGGGACGCCGACGTGGTGGTGTGCGGCGGCACCGAGTCGTCGCTGCACCCGACCATCGCCGCCGCCTTCACCAACGCCCGCGCCCTGGCGCAGGGTTGGGACGAACCGGAGCAGGCCAGCCGGCCCTTCGACACCCGCCGCAACGGCTTCGTACTGGGCGAGGGCAGCGCCGTCCTGGTCCTGGAGCGGGCCGAGCACGCCGAGGCCCGCGGTGCCGCCGGGTACGCGGACGTCCTCGGCTGGGGCGCCTCCACCGACGCCCACCACCCGACCATGCCCCGCCCCGACGGCACCGGCGCCGCCGACGCGATGCGCGCCGCACTCGCCAACGCGGGCCTGGCCCGGGGTGACGTCGATGATGGAAACGCCAAAGGAACCGGCACAAGGTTGGGGGATGGGGCCGGGACTGCGGCGTGGCGCGCCTTTTTCGGCGCGCAGCCGCCCGCGGTCAGCTCCACCAAGGGCGCCACCGGCCACCTCCTCGGCGCCGCGGGCGCGCTGGAGGCGGCGGTGACCGCCCTGGCGGTGGCGCGGGGGACGCTGCCGCCGACGCTCAACCTGACCGACCCCGACCCGGCCTGCGACCTGGACCACGTCCGGGGCGCCGCCCGATCCGCCCCGGTGCGCGCCGCGCTGAGCAACGCCTTCGCCTTCGGCGGCCACAACCTCAGCCTGATCCTCGGCCCGGCCTCCACCCGGGCCGGCCGGTAGCGGTCGCCCAGTAACGGTCGCCCGACAGACGCCGCCCGACAGTGGCCGCCCGCCGGCGGTGGCCCGAGTGCCGCCGGCCGGGTGCCGCCGCCCGTCGGCGACCGCCCGCCGCCCACCGCCGCGCGGCGGCCCGCGCGCCGATCCCCGATCCACCGTTCCCTCCGGGGGGAGATCCCGTTGTCCATCCAGACCATCACCCACGTCGAGTTCCACTGCGCGGACGCCGACAAGACCGCGGCCGGACTCCGCGCCGACCACGGCTTCACCGTCGACGCCCCGGCCACCGCGCCCGACGGCGCCCGCACCGTCGGGCTGCGCCAGGGCACCATCCGGCTGCGGCTGACCTCCGCCCCCGACCCGGAGCACCCGGTGGCCGAGTACGTCGCCCGGCACGGGGACGGCGTGGCCGTCCTCGCGCTCGGCTGCGCCGACCCGGCCGCCGCGCTGGAACGGGCCGAGCGGCACGGCGCCCGGGTGCTCGACCGGGCCGGCGCCCTGATCGAGGGCTTCGGCGACACCGCACTGCGCCTGGTGCCACTGCCGGACGCCGGGCCCACCCCGGAGCCCCGCCTGCTGGAGGACCTCGACCACGTCGCGATCTGCCTGCCGGCCGGCACGCTCGCGGACGCCGTGCGGTTCTGCGAGACGGCCCTGGGCTTCCGCACGATCTTCGAGGAGTACATCGAGGTCGGCGAGCAGGCGATGGACTCCAAGGTGGTGCAGAGCGCCTCCGGCGGCGTCACCTTCACCCTGATCGAGCCCGACACCACCCGCCGCCCCGGCCAGATCGACGAGTTCCTCGCCGCCCACGGCGGGGCCGGCGTCCAGCACCTCGCCTTCAGCACCCGCGACATCACCGGCGCCGTCCGGACCGCCCGGGAGCGCGGCGTGGAGTTCCTGAGCACCCCGGACGCCTACTTCGACGCCCTGACCGAGCGCTTCGGCGGGACGGCCATCCCGGTGGCGACCCTGCGCGACCTGCACGTCCTGGTCGACCAGGACCACGGCGGCCAGCTGTTCCAGATCTTCGCCCGTTCGACACACCCCCGGCGCACCTTTTTCCTCGAACTGATCGAACGGCAGGGAGCGGGTACCTTCGGCACCGCGAACATCAAGGCCCTCTACGAGGCCGTCGAACGGCACAGTCCCACCGCCGACGACCGGCCCGCAGCCGTCGCCCGGCCCACCGCCGCCGACCGGCCCTCCCCCGCGCATCCGAAGGAGGCCCTCCCGATGGCCGCAGCCTCCGAGTTCCGGCTCACCGAGGCCGAGCTCGCCCTGCTGCCCACCCCCGACGAGGTGGCGCACTACCGCGAGCACGGCTGGTACCTCTCCCGCAGGCTGTTCAGCGACGAGGAACTGGACACCCTCCAGGCCGCCACCGAGCTGTACTACGCCGGCCACCGCGACCGCGAGCTGCCCGCCCGGCCGCCCCGGCTGGCCTCCTGGCGGCCCGAGGACGGGCCGGTCCAGCGGCACAACGACTACGTGCACTACGAGAGCGACGCGATCGGCGCGGTCCTGCGCAAGCCGCTGATCGGCGCGGTGGCCGCGCTGCTCGCCGGAACCGAGGAGATCCGGATCTTCCAGTCGACGCTCATCTACAAGCCCCCGGTGCCCGAGGAGCCCAGCAACCGGGTGCCGTGGCACTTCGACAAGCACTACTGGCAGACCTGCACCTCGGACGAGATGCTCACCGCCTTCATCCCGTTCCACGACTGCCGCGAGGAGAACGGCACCATCACCATGGTCGACGGCAGCCACCGCTGGCGGGAGCTGCCCTCCGGCGAGGACTCCACCCGGCACTTCGCCGACCGCGACGGCTCCGAGCTGGAGGACATCCTGGCCGCCAACGCCGCCCACAACGGGCAGCGGGTGCGGAAGGTGCCGATGCTGATCCCGCGCGGCCACATGTCCTTCCACCACTGCCGCACCTACCACGGCAGCGGCCCCAACCTGGCCTCCCACCCGCGCCGGGCGATCTCGCTGCACCTCCAGGACAGCGCCAACGAGTACCGCCGGCACGACCGGCCGGACGGCGAGCCGGTGGTGTACAACCACGACGTCCTGGTGCGCCGCACGGACGACGACCGGCCGGACTACGCGGACCCGCTGTTCTGCCCGGCGATCTGGCGGGGACGGCCGTGACCGCTCCCGCACGCACGACCGACGAGGGCGCCGGCCCGCCGGAAGGCCCCGGCGCGCAGGCCCTCCCCGACGCACGGGCCCGCCGCGATGTGCGGGCCCGCCCTGGTGCGCAGGCCCGCCCCGGCGCGCAGGCCCGCCCCGCCCCGCTGGACACCCCCGCCGAGCGCTACCGGATGCTGCGGCTGATCCGCGGCTTCGAGGAGCTGGCGCTCGGCCTGGTGAAGTCCGGCGCGATCCCCGGCGGCATCCACCCGTACATCGGGCAGGAGGCCGTCGCGGTGGGCGTCTGTTCGGCGCTCGGCCCCGACGACCGGCTCGCCAGCACCCACCGCGGCCACGGCCACGTGCTCGCCAGGGGCACCGCGCCGCACCGGCTGCTCGCCGAGCTCCTCGGGCGGGTCGACGGATCGAACGGTGGCCGGGGCGGCTCCATGCACGCCGCCGACTTCGCGCTGGGCATCCTCGGCGCCAACGGCATGGTGGGCGCCGGCGCCCCGATCGCCGTCGGCGCCGCCTGGGCGGCCCGGGCCGCTTCCTCCCCCGAACGGTCGGCGGCCGAACGGGTGACAGCCGACGGTCCCGTCGCCGGGCGGCCCGATTCGGGCCGGACCCCGGTCGCGGTGGCCTTCTTCGGCGACGGCGCGCTCAACCAGGGCGTCCTGCTGGAGTCGCTCAACCTCGCCGCGATGTGGCGTCTGCCGGTGCTGTTCGTCTGTGAGGACAACGGCTACGCCACCACCCTGCCCGCCGCCACCGCCGTCGCGGGCAGCGCCACCGGCCGGGCGGCCGCCTTCGGCATCCCCGCCGAGGAGGTGGACGGCATGGACACCGAGGCCGTTCGCACCGCCGCGCTGTGCGCCGTCGAACGGGCCCGCACCGGCCGCGGACCCGGCTTCCTGGTCTGCCGCACCTACCGCTACGAGGGCCACCACACCATGGAACGCCGGATGAAACTGCGCTACCGCTCCCCGGAGGAGGTCGGGGCCTGGCGCGAGCGCGACCCGCTCCCCCGGGCCGCCGCCCTGCTCGACTCCGCGACGGTCGCCGACCTGGACCGCGCGGTGGCCGAACAGCTCTCCGCCGCCGAGGAGTTCGCGCTCGCCTCGGCGCACCCGGACCCGGCGGGGGCGCTGGACCACCTGTACGCCGACGGGCTGCGGCCCCGGGCGGGGGTGACACCGTGACCAGGCTCTCGTACACCAAGGCGCTCAACCGGGCGCTGGCCGACGAACTCGCCGCCGATCCGGCGGTCTGCGTCTTCGGCGAGGACATCGGCGCCGGTCTGGCCGGGCCGACCCTCGGCCTGCTGGACCGCTTCGGGCCGGGGCGGATCGTCGACACCCCACTGTCCGAACAGGCCTTCACCTCGATGGCGGTCGGCGCCGCGCTGGCCGGCCGGCGTCCGGTGCTGGAGTTCCAGATCCCGTCCCTGCTGTTCCTGGTCTTCGAGCAACTCGTGAACCAGGCCCACAAGTTCTCACTGATGACCGGTGGCCAGGCGGCCGTCCCGCTGACCTGCCTGGTGCCCGGCTCGGGCTCCCGGGACGGCTGGGCCGGGCAGCACTCCGACCATCCGTACAGCCTGTTCGCGCACGCCGGGGTGAAGACCGTGGTGCCCGCCACCCCGACCGACGCCTACGGGCTGCTGCGCTCGGCGATCCGCGACCCGGACCCGGTCGTGGTGTTCGCGCCCGCCGCCGCGATGCCGGTGCGCGAGACCGTCACCTGGGACCTCGCGCCCGTCCCGCTGGGCCGGGCCCGGATCCACCGGCCGGGCACCGACGTCACCGTGGTCGCCCTCGGGCACCTGGTGCACGACGCCCTCGCGGTCGCCGAGGAGCTGGCGCCGGACGTCTCGGTGGAGGTCCTCGACCCGCGCACGGTGTACCCCTTCGACTGGCAGGCGCTCGCCGACTCGCTGGAGCGCACCGGGCGCCTGGTCGTCCTGGACGACTCCAACCGCAGCTGCGGCTTCGGCGCCGAGGTGCTGGCCACCGCCGCCGAGGAGATGCGCCTGATCGCCCCGCCCCGCCGGATCACCCGCCCGGACGGCGCCGTGCTGCCCTTCGCCCCGGCCCTGGACCGCGCCGTCCAGCCCGGCCGCGAGCAGCTGCGGCACGCGCTCGGCCTCGTGCTGAAGCACCGCTGACCGCACCCGCCCACGAACTGTTCGGCATCGAATCACAAAGATCACTGACGAGTACGCGCCAGAAACCGTACGATGATCGCGCAAGACCCCCGTAGACCCGTTGACTGTCCAACGAGCCCACCAAGGAGTCGCATTGTCCACGAACCGCTACCACTGGGACCGTTCGCACCCCGGCCTGAGCAGCCTTCAGCAGGCCATCGACCCGCTGCGCCGCGAGGTCGTCGAGCACTCGGTGTACCGCTCGCTCACCGGCATCGAGCGCGTCCGCACCTTCCTCGGCAGCCACGTGTTCGCCGTCTGGGACTTCATGTCGCTGCTCAAGAGCCTCCAGCGCGACCTCACCTGTGTGGACGTGCCGTGGGTCCCGAACGGCCCGACCGCCAGCCGCCGGCTGATCAACGAGATCGTCCTGGTCGAGGAGAGCGACGAGCTCGGCGAGGGCTACACCAGCCACTTCGAGCTGTACGTGGAGGGCATGCGGCTGGCCGGTGCCGACCCGCGCCCGATCGAGGAGTTCCTGGCCCTGCTGGGCGCCGGCAGCACCGTTCCGGAGGCCCTGAAGAAGGCCGAAGTTCCGCAGGCCGCCCTCGACTTCACCTCCACCACCTGGTCGATCGTGGAGAACGCGCCGGTGCACTGCCGGGCCGCCGCCTTCGCCTTCGGCCGCGAGGACCTGATCCCGGACATGTTCGCCCAGGTCATCCGGATCGACGACCCCGAGGACACGCTCACCGTCTTCAAGGACTACCTGGCCCGTCACATCGAGGTCGACGGCGAGCAGCACACCCCGATGGCGATGCAGATGCTGATCGACCTGTGCGGCGACGACCAGGACAAGTGGGACTCCTGCGCCGAGACGGTCCGCACCGCGCTGCGCGCCCGGCTCGGCCTGTGGACGGCGATCGAGCAGTCCTTCCAGTAGTCCTTCACGACAGACCCCGGATCACCTAGATCACCTTGGGCAGGACGGCCGCCGACGCGGGCGGCTGATCCTCCGCCCGCCGGTAGCGGTGCAACGCCGCCCGGCCCTCCGCCCCGC
The DNA here is from genome assembly GCF_042798815.1 of Kitasatospora sp. NPDC057738. NCBI lineage: Bacteria > Bacillati > Actinomycetota > Actinomycetes > Kitasatosporales > Streptomycetaceae > Kitasatospora > Kitasatospora sp. NPDC057738. The sequence continues at coordinate 28,169 of NZ_JBHVJT010000086.1, forward strand.
GTACCCGGGCGGCGAGCCGGGCCGGCAGCACCACGGTGGCCAGCCGGCCCTCGCCGCGGAACCCTTCCACCGTCCAACAGACCCAGGGAATCGGATAGTTGGCGGCGGGGCTGAAGAGAACCGGGCACCTCCCCTGGAAGCCCACCGCATAGGCACCGAAGCCGCTCCAGTTGGAGAAGCTGAACCGGCGTGCCGCCGGGTCGAAGCCCAGCGGCACGCAGTCGCGCAGCCGCGCGCGGCCGAGGGTCGCCAGGAACCACAGGTTGGCGCGGAGGTTGAGGTGCACGGCGGGGAACTCCTCCAGCGCCGTGCGCAGCGCGCCCGCCAGCGCCGCAGGCCCGTCCTCCGGCCGGTGCGGCAGATGGACCTCGCTCAGCAGGTTGCCCATCAGCGCGGGCGACAGGCCCAGCCAGCGGCGCACGTTGACCGGCACCGTCAGCATCCGTTCGGCCTCGTCCCCGTCCAGCTCCCGCAGGGTGCTCAGGAGGTGGGCGCAGAGCACGTCCCCGGAGGAGAGCCGGCGCCCGGCCACCGCGCCGAACTCCTCGCACATCCGGGCCAGTTCGGCATCGGTGAAGGCGATCTGGACGAGCCGGTTGGCGCGCGGTCCGGCCGCCACCTCGCGGGCCAGCAGCTCCGCCTCCTCCGCCGAGGGCAGCCGGAAGCCGGGCCGGCCGCAGTCCTCGGCGGGGAGCACCTCGGCCAGCAACTCGTCCTGGTCGTCCACGAGTTCGGCCTCCGGCAGCGGCTCCCCCTCGACCGCCGCGGACCAGGCCCGCAGCAGCAGCATGAAGCTGTGCAGGTCGCCGATCGCGTGGTGCCAGGAGCAGCCGAGCACCGTGCCGCCGTCGGCCGTGCGGGTCACCCGTACGGTGAGCAGCGGTACGCCGCCGTCACGCGCGGCGGGGGCGTCCAGTGGGGCGACCAGTTCGGAGCCGGGCGCCGTCACCCGGCCCATCGCCTCGGCGAGCGTGCCCTCCACGGTGTAGACCTCGAACGGCACGCCGGTGTCGTCGCAGACCGCCTCCAGGACGCCCTCGACGGTGCGCAGGCGTCCGGCGAAGACCGGCACCCGCTCCAGCGCACGGGCCAGCCCGGCGGCGAGCCGGTCGTCGTCCAGCGGGTGCTCGAAGCAGAGCGCGACCGAGACGGCGAGGTCGGCGAGCATGGTGTCCATCAGTCCGCAGCGCAGCACCCGGCCGGTGGCCTGCCCGGCCCGGACGGTCCTGGATCTTCGCAACTGCGGCCAGATGCTCATGGGTTCCGTTCCGAAGCACTCGACGACTTCCGGCGACGCGCGACGCGTTCCGGCGGCGCGCGATCCGCGGGCACGCCGAACGATAGTGGTGCGCGGAGGAAGTGGTCCAGTCCAATCCCGCACTCCGGAAGGGCTCTTCGACCGCCGCGGCGACCGCACCGGCGATAGAATGCGCACCATGGGAAAGCGCCCCGGCGCACCCGCCGCGCCGCCCCCCGCACGGGTCACCGGCACCGGATCGCCCCCGATCGGACCGGCCCGGGCCCACCTCGACGACCCGCCGCCGGCGCTGCGCGAGCAGCGGCCCGCCCGCGGTGCCGCGGCCGCCCGTCCGGGCCGCTCCGGCCGCTCCGGCCGCCCGGCGTCACCGTCCGGCCACCGCCACCGCCCACCCGCCTCCGCCGCCCCGCCAGGAGGGAGCCGTCCGCCATGAACGCCGTGAGCCAGGTCTTCGCCGTGGTCGCCGCGGCGATCCACCTGATCGTGTGGCCGCTGGAGAGCTTCCTGTACGGACACCCACGGGTGCGCCGCGTGCTGACCGGCAGCACGGCGGACGCCCCGGAGGTCCGGCTCTGGCGCGTCAACGTGGGCTTCTACAACCTGTTCCTGGCACTCGGCCTGGTCGCCGGACTGGTCCTGCTGCACGCCGGGCACCCGGGGGCCGGGCGACCGGTGGTGCTCTACGTCGCCGCGTTCATGGTCGCGGGCGGGATCACCCTGTTCACCTCGGAACCGAAGCTGTGGCGCGGCGCACTCGGTCAGGCCGTCCCGGCGGCCATCATCCTTCTGGCCGAGGCTTTCTGACGCCGCACCAGCGGTTTCGAGGCCCTCCGGAAGGGCTACGATCCGCCTACCCCGCGACGGTCGCGGAGGCTGGGGGTGGCAGCAGTGGTCAGGATCCCGATCAGCGACCGGTACGTCGTCAGCCTCGGCTGCCGGGTGAGCGTCGAGCACGGAGCCTCCGTGACGAAGGTCAACTGGAGCATCGCCCACCTGCCGGAGGGCGGCTCGCCCCGGCCCACCGGCGGCGACCGGGAGATCGGCGTCATCTGCCCGCGCTGCCGGCGCTCCTTCTCCGTCCGGGTGGAGACCGCCACCAGGGCGCGGGTCAAGCGGCGGATCCACCGGGCGCTGGGCTGGCTGCTGGTGCTCTCGCTGCTGGTCACCGTCCCTCTGCTGATCCAGCTGGGCGGCCGGACCGTCGAGGAGGGCGACGACCAGGCGGTCGACAACTTCGGCATGCTCTTCGCCCTGGCCGCCGCGGGCGTGATCGTCGGCCCCTCGCTGCTGTTCAGCGCGAGCGTGCACGACGGCATCAAGAAGCTGCGGCTGATCCGGGCCAACGGGCGGAAGACCATGTGGGTGCAGGGCCACCGGCTGTTCTGAGCCGGTCCGCGCAGTCCCTCATCCCGCGCCCCCTCACCTCACCCCGCGCCCCCTCGCCGCCGAGATCGCCGCCCCTCGCTTCCGTGCTCCTCGCCCGGCGCCCCTCACCGCGGATCCGCCGGCAGCTCGCCGCGGTGGCGCACCCGGGTGGCGAGCAGGGCACCGAGCGCACCGGTCAGCAGACCCCAGCCCGCCGCGAGAGGCACCGCCGTCCACAGCACCGGGCGCAGGGTGAGGCTGCCGCCGCCCAGCGCGGCCAGCGGGTTTTCGGCGCCGAGCACGGCGCCCAGCAGGTCGCCCAGACCGCCCTGGCCGAGGCCGACGCCGAGCACGGAGAGCCCGTAGGCGGCGTCCACCCGGCTCCACAGACCCACCAGCAGCACAGTGACAGCGGTGGCGAGCGCGAACCGGACGGCGTGCTGCCGGAGCCGGACGGTGCGCGGCGCACTGCGGGCCGCCAGGAAGGCGGCCGCGAGCAGCAGGACGGCGGCCAGCGGCAGCAGCCACCAGCTGGCGGCACCCTGCTCCGCGAGGGTGCCGAGGTCGACGGTCGCCTGCCCGCCCTCGGGGGCGCGCAGCACGGCGCTGAGCGCCTTGGGCACGGGTAGCCCGAGCGTACCGACCAGCCGACCGTGCCACTCGGCCCCGAGTCCCAGGCCGAAGGCCGGCCAGGCCAGGTTCGGCAGCGCGAGCAGCACCACGGCCAGGGTCTGCCGGGCGTCGCCGTGCACGATCGCGGTCAGCACCCCGGCCACCGCACCGATCGCCAGGTACGCCAGCAGGACCAGCCAGAGCGCCGAGGCGGCCGGGCGGACGGCGAGTTGGTGGCGCACCAGCGCGGGCGGCAGCGGGGCCCGCCGGGACACCGCGAAGGTGAGCGCGAGCACCAGCAGCAGCCAGGCCAGCCCGATGCCGACGGTGGTCGGGCCGTCCGCGTGGAAGCCGACCTCCGGGGTCAGCCCGAGCGCTCCGCCGATCGACTCCGCCAGGTCACCGCCGAGCGGGACGACGAAGCTGTGCCGGGCGCCGAGGGTCAGCAGCACCAGGGCGAGCGCCCAGAGCAGCAGCGTCCGGCCGATCCGCCCGAGCAGTTCACCGCCGCTCGCGACCGCGCGGAAGCGCAGCCCGCGCAGGAACACCTCGGCCATCGCGACCGCTCCGGCCACCGAGACGCTCAGCGGCATCGCGCTGATCCCGGCCCCGACGGCCGCGAAGTCTCCCGCGCCGCCGTCGAGCCGGACGGTTCCCCCGACCGCGAGCGCGAGCGTCGCGGCCAGCACGGCGGGGAAGCCGCCGTCCGGGAGGTCGTCGGCGCCGGCCAGCCAGAGGCCGAGCGCGGCCACCGCCGCCATCGTGACCAGTCCGGCCAGCACGACGGCGAGCGCCTCCAGCCAGCCGCGTACGGCGCCGGGCGGGCCCGCGACCCGGGTGGTGGGCTGCTGCATGTCGCCTCCTCGTCGCTCGCGGGTCGCTCCGGGGCCCGGGACGGGCCTGGGCTCGATCGGCCCGATCGAGCTCCCGGCCGACGCCCGGTGAGGTTTCCAGGGTGACCGACGACCGGCGGGCACGCTCGGCGACGCCCCGCACACCCGCTGTTGCGACGGACGGGGCGGCGGGAGCGGCGAGCGGGGCGGCGGGAGCGGCCGGAAGCCGACGACAGGGCTCGCCGGGCCGGACGCGCCCGGCCCGGCCGCCCGCGAAACGGCGAGCCGACCCGGCGCCCGCCCCGCTCCCCGCCTCCGGCCGCCGCCCGTCCGGTGGCGGCGGCGGCGCACCTCAGGGCAGCAGCACCCTCGTGTCCTCGGGGCCCAGCACCCGGCCGTCCGCCGCGTGCACCTCGACCGGCGCGACGGGCGCACCGGAATCACGGTCCACCAGTCGCGCCCGGGGCTCGCCCTCCTCGAAGAACCACTGGTCGCCCCACTGGCGCAGCGCCGTGATCACCGGGAACAGCGCGCGGCCCTTCTCCGTGAGCACGTACTCCTGGTACGGGCTGCCGTCTGCGGCCGGCGCGAGGTCGAACACCCCGTTGGCGACCAGGTTGGCCAGGCGGGTCGACAGGATGTTCTTGGCCAGGCCGAGGTTCCGCTGGAACTGCCCGAAGCGGCTCAGCCCGTCGAAGGCGTCACGGACGATCAGCAGCGTCCAGCCGTCGCCGACGACGTCGAGCGGACGGGCGACCGGGCAGGCCGATTCCTCGTGCGTGGTGCGTTTCGGCACTTCTCCCACCTCTCAGCCCTCACCGGTCGGCGCCCAGCCTACCGACCAGGACGTGGTTGCTTATTAAAACCAGGCTATGCCATGGTGTCGCGGTAGCACTTTGAAACCACCGTGCCGTTCGAGGGAGCCCCGCCCATGACCTCGCCCGCCCGCACAACCGCCTCCGCCGCCTCCGCCACGGACGCCACCGCCGACCCGTCCGGCATCCCCGGCGGAGCCCCGTCGCGCGGCCTGTCACCCGCCGTCGCCTGGCTGCTGTCCGTCGCCTGCGGCCTCGCCGTGGCCAACGTCTACTACTCGCAGCCACTGCTCGACCTGATCGCCCGGGACTACGGCATCGACCCGGCGACCATCGGCCTGGTCGGCACCCTCACCCAGACGGGCTACGCCCTGGGCCTGCTGCTGCTCGTGCCGCTCGGCGACCTCGTCAACCGCCGCACCCTGATCACCTCCCAGCTCGGCCTGTCCGTCCTCGCCCTCCTCGCCGTCGCACTCGCCCCCTCCGCTCCGCTGCTGCTCGCCGCGATGGCCGCCGTCGGCGTCCTCGCGGTCGTCGCCCAGGTGGTCGTCGCCCACTCCGCCCAACTCGCCGCCCCGGCCGACCAGGGCCGCGTGGTCGGCACCGTGACCAGCGGCATCGTGATCGGCATCCTGCTCGCCCGAACCGTCGCCGGAACCATCGGCGACCTGGCCGGCTGGCGGGCCGTCTACCTCGTCTCCGCCGTCGCGACCGCCGCCATGGCCCTCGCCGTCGCGGCCGCCGTCCCCTCCGAACGGCACCGCACGGCCGAGCGGATCGGCTACCCGCGCCTGGTCGGCTCGGTGTTCGCGCTCTTCGCCCAGGAGCGCGTGCTCCGCACCCGGGCCGTCCTCGCCCTGCTCGGCTTCACCTCCGTCACCGTGCTGCTCACCCCGATGGTGCTCCCGCTCGCCGCACCGCCGTTCAACCTCAGCCACACCCAGATCGGGCTCTTCGGCCTCGCCGGCGCCGCCGGAGCGCTCGGAGCCGGGTACGCCGGCCGTCAGGCCGACCGCGGCCGGGCCGAACGCACCGCCGGAATCGGCCTGGTGGCCATGCTGGTCGGCTGGCTCCCGGCCGCACTGCTGCCGCACTCGGTCTGGTGGCTGGTGCTCGCCATGGTGGTGATCGACTACGGCCTGCAGTCCCTCCACGTCGCCAACCAGCACCTGCTCTACCAGCTCCGCCCCGAGGCGCGGAGCCGCCTGACCGCCGGCTACATGCTGCTCTACTCCGCCGGGTGCGGCGCGGGCGCGATCCTGTCCACCGTCGTCTACGACCACGGCGGCTGGACGGCCGTCTGCCTGCTCGGCGCCGCCACCAGCCTCACCGCGCTCGGCTACTGGTGGACGGCGGCCCGCACGTGACGGCCGATCGCCCCGGGCCCGCTCAGCTCCCGGCCACCGGCGCGTCCGCCGACACCGCCGCGGCCAGGACCGCCCGCAGCTCCAGGATGCCCTCGCGCCAGGCCGGACCGCTCTCCGTCTCGTCCCACAGCTCCGCGAGCTCCGACTCCGCCGCCACCACCCGGTCGAGCGCCGCCACCGCGAGCGGGCGCAGCTCGGCGGCGAGCGGCGGTATCGGCTCCTTGGGCCCGTAGGCCGTGGTCACCGCCGTCCCGCCCGGGCACTGCGCCGCCACCAGCGCGGCGGCGGCGACCGCCTCCACCGCCTCGTCGGAGTCCAGGAACTCCTCCGACCCGACGGCGCACAGCAGCGCGGACCGGAGCAGCGCCTCGCGCTCGCCCGGCGCCGCGTCGTCCAGACCGCCGCCGAAGTCCGCCGCCGAGTCGTTGTCGAAGTGCCCGATGTCCCAGGTGCCCATGCCGATCCCCTCACGCCTCTCGTGTTCGTGTGCGTCGCATGCTTGCACGCCCCACTGACAATCCGCCGGGCCGCCGGATAATCGCTGGTCACCACGGGTGGGGGTGGGGCAGAGTGCCCCCATGACCACCACTCAGGGACTGGACCGGGACGGCTGCATCGCACGGGAGGGCTCGCTGGACCGCGTGCCGCCCGCGTTCGCGCCGGTGGTCGCCGCCGCCCGCGAGCGGATCGCCGCGGCCTTCGGCCCCGACCGGCTGCACAGCGCCTACCTCTACGGCAGCGTCCCGCGCGGCACCGCGACCCCCGGCGTCTCCGACCTCGACCTGCTGCTCGCCCTGCACCACGAGCCCACCGCCGCGGACCGGGCCGGGGCGGACGCCCTCGAAGCCGCGCTCGACGGCGAGTTCGCGCAGGTGAACGGGGTCGGCGTGGTGCTCGCCGGCACGGACACCCTGCTGAGCGAGCTCGAACGCCACGACCTCGGCTGGTTCGTCGCCTGTCTCTGCACCCCGCTGCTCGGCGAGGACCTCGCCGCCCGGCTCCCCCGCTACCGCCCCACCCCGCTGCTCGCCCGGGAGACCAACGGCGACCTCGCCCTGTTCCTGCCGCGCTGGCGCGAACGCCTGGCCGCCGCCGACACCGCCGCCGACCCCGAGGCCGAACTGCGCCGCCTCGCCCGCGCCGTCTCCCGCCATCTCGTCCGCAGCTGCCTCACCCTGGTCATGCCCCGCTGGGGCGGCTGGACCAGCGACCTCGCCGCCTCCGCCGAGGTCTTCGCCGGCTACTACCCCGAGCGGGCCGCCCAGGCGCGCCTGGCCGTCACCGTCGCCCGCACCGCCGCCACCACTGCCGACCGGGCCGCCCTCACCGAGCTGGTCGACGACCTGGGCCCCTGGCTCGCCGCCGAGTACGCCGCCGTCCACGGCGTGAAGGCGCCCCGCCCGTGACGGCGCCGCAGCACCCGCTGCTCCGCGAGGTCTTCCCGGACCTGCTCGACGAACTGGTCGACCTCCTGGAGGAGGAGGGCGAGCACGAACCGGCCGTCGCCGCCCGGGGCCTGCGGCTGGTCGCCGAGTGCGGCTGCGGTGACGGCTTCTGCCAGAGCTTCAGGACGGAACCGCGCCCGGACGGTCGGCCCTACGGCCCGGACCACCGGTGCGTCCCGCTCTCGCCGGCCCACGGCATGCTCGTCCTGGACGTCGTCGGCGGGCGGATCGTGTACGTCGAGGTCCTCGACCGGGAGCCGCTCCGGGACACCCGCCCCGGCCGGGGCTGAACTCCCCGCCGCCGGCCGGGCCTCAGTCCACGCACGGGATCCCGCCCGCCTTCACCGCCGGCCCCTGCATCGGCAGCCCCGCCGCCGGGTCGGCGGAGGGATCGCCGGCCGCGGCGGCCGAGGGGACGGCCGTCGGCGCGGGGGTGCGGGAGACGGCGAGGGTGAGCAGGATGCGCCCCGCGGGGACGGCCGACGAGAAGAAGGCGTTCACCCCGTAGCGGGCGGCGAGGTGCTGTGCGTCGGCCTTGGCCCCCGACCCGTACGCGACGGTGGTGGCCCGGGTCCTGGCCGGGGCGTCGCCGATCCGGCCCGCCTGGTAGCCGAGTTCGGCCAGCGCCCTGGACTCGTCGGCCGCCGCGCCCGCCCCCGCGGCCGCGTTGACGTCGACCAGCGCCTTGGGCGCCGTGCTCGGGGTGGCGGAGGGCGACGGGGCCGGTTCGCCCGGCCCGTCCCCGGGCGGCGCGGCGGCCGGCGGGGCCGGCGCCGGCTCGTGGTTGAAGAGCTGCCGGACGATCTTCCTGATCAGGTCCGGGTTGACGGTGTTGACCTCCTGCCCGCCGACCGTCCTGAAGCCGCTGATCGGCAGGGTGTTGAACTCCACGTTGCCGCCGGTCAGGTTGGGCGCCTGCTGGGCGAAGTCGAGGATGTTCCACTCGTTGTCGATGACCACGTCCTTCTTCACCACCGCGAACAGCTTCTGCATCTGCCCGAGGTCGTTCAGGATGCCCTGCTGCTTGAGCTTGTACTCGACGGAGGAGAGGAACGCCTGCTGCCGGTGGGTGCGGTCGAGGTCGCCGTTGGTGAGGTGGTGGCGCTGGCGGACGAAGGAGAGTGCCTGCGCGGCCTTGAGGGAGCTGATCCCGGCCGGGAGCCTGAGGCCGGTGCCGCCGCCCTCGTGGGTGGCGGTCCGGGCGATGATCGGGTCGTCCACCGGGTGGTTGAGGCAGACCTGGATCGGCTCGACCGCCTTGGCGATGTCGTAGAAGCCGATCAGGTTCACCTCCGCGAAGTGGTCGATCGGGACGTCCAGGAGGCTCTGCACGGTCTGGATGGTGGCCGAGCGGCCGGCCTCGCGGCTCTGCCGCTCCAGCAGCGCCTTGGAGAGCCCCTTGCCGGCCAGCTTCTGCTCGGCGGCCTCCTTGGCGATGCCGTACGCCTCCTTGATCTTGTGCATCCTCCCGTCCGCGCCGACGGTCTGCACGTAGTCGTCGCGCGGGACGGAGAGCGCGGTGACCTTGCCGCCGTTGGCCGGGATGTGCAGCACGATCAGGGCGTTGGTGTTGTACCCGCCGATCCCGCTGGAGCCGGCGTGCAGTTCGTCCTCGACGAACTGCTTGGGCAGGTCGTTGCCGTCCATGTCCTTGCGGCTGTCCAGGCCGATCAGCAGCAGGTTGACGGACTTGTCGAGGTGCGGCGGGGCGTTCTTCTTGGCCTCGCTCAGCGCGGAGGACTTGACCATGCCGTCGTCCAGGCTGCGGTACTCGTACCAGGTGAAGCCGCTGGCGCCGAGCACGGCGACCGAGACGGTGCAGGCCAGGGTGCGCCCGGCGACGGTCAGCGGGGCGGCGGCGCGGCGCGCGGCCTGCCCGCGCTGACCGCGCTGACCGCGCTGACCGCGGCCGCCGGTACGGCTGCTGCCGCGCTCAGCCACGGCGGCCCCTTCCGACCGGGGCGGCCGTCCGGCCGGTTCGTCGGCGCTGCGGCACCACCCGGCGGCGGGTCGGCACGGCGCGGACCGCGACCACGGCGAACGCCACCGCGACGGCCGCGGCCATCACCGGGAAGGCTCCGACCACCCAGCGCAGCGCGCCGGTGCCGAGGTTCTTCCCCTGGTACGTCCCGGGGTGCGCGAGGTACTCGACGCCCGAGGCGGTGAGCAGCACCACGACCGGCGCGGCCGTCACCACCCACCACCGGCCCGCCCGGCTGCACAGCAGTGCGGCGGCCGCCGTCCCGAGCACCGAGCCCACCGCGAAGAGGAGGCTGATGCCCGGTCCGTCGACCTCGTCCGCGACCGCCCCGAGCAGCGGCAGCCCGACCGCCGAGAGCACGGCCGCCGTCGCGCCGCGACGACGCGCCTGCTGGCGGCGGCGGGCCGCCCCGGGGCGCGGTGTCCGGGCCGCCCCGGGCGCCGCGGGGCTCCCGGGACCGCCCGCACCGGCCGCCCGGGAGCGCTGCGCGGGCAGGGCGCGGTCCTCGGTGCGCGGTCCCGCGTCCTGGTACGGCGTTCTCGCCCGCTGACCGGCCATGCGCACTTCCCTCGATCGTTGCGGCCGCGGCGGAGCGATCGCGCCGCCGCGCGTGCCGGGACGCCTTCGGTCCTGGTGGCGTCCTGGCGGGGACCCCACCCTCTACATCGCTGTAGAAGATGGCCTGAGCATACGAACCCATTTCAGCAAAGTCATCCGCCGTCACCCGGCGGCGACGAACCGCCTGGTGGGCCGTCGTTAGGATGGTCACGATCCCCGCCACGTCGGCACACCATCAGGAACGCATCAGAGGAGCAGAGCGTCACCATGTTTGAGAGTCTGAAGAACCTCGCGGACAAGGCCACCGACCTCGCCCGCGAGCACGGCGACGTGATCGGGCAGGGCCTGGACAAGGTCGGCGACGCGATCGACGACCGCACGGACGGCAAGTACAGCGGGCAGATCGACACCGGCGTCGAGAAGGCGAAGGACTTCCTGCGCAACCTCGACGGCGACCAGAAGCCCGCCGAGTAACCTGCCGCAGGGAGCGATCAGCCGCACGGCGCTCGAACGGGCGCACGAGCGAACGGGGAGGGGCGGCAGCGGTGAGCGAGGAGAAGAAGGGGTCCGGCCGGGGACGCTGGCTGGTGATCGGCGTCGTGGTGGTGGCCGGACTGGGTCTCGTCCGCGGCAACGGCCACGACGGCGCGGCCTCCGCCGACCCCTCCCCGACCGCCGCCTCCGGCCCCTCCCCGGGCACCGCACCGTCGGCCGGCTCCTCCGCTCCGCCGTCGAAACCCTCGAAGCCCTCGGGCCGCTACGACCCGGCCGACTACGCGGCACCGGTCCGCCAGTACGCCGCCGAGGCCGGGGTCAACCCGCAGCTGCTGATGGCGATCCTCTACAACGAGGCGTACAAGCCGCACGACCCCGAACTCGAACGGGCCTGGCAGCGCGGCAAGCCGGACGCCTCGTTCGGCATCGCCAACATGCACCGGGCCGCCTTCGACGACACCAAGCCCGGCCGCCCGTTCGCCTCCCGGCAGTGGGAGGAGCTCCCGGACGACCGGAACCTGGCCGTCCAGGCGGCCGCCTGGCACCTGCACGACCTCGCCGCGCAGCTGCCCGCCCGCCCGGGCGTGCCGCTCACCCGGGACGAGCTGGTCGCCCTCGGCTACAACGCGGGCGCGGGCAACATGCTGGCCTTCGCCCGGGGCGTCAAGATCGGCTCCCAGGCGCAGTCCTACCTCGACCGGCTGCGCGACAACTGGTCGAAGTCCGGCGAGGCCGTGGCCTGACAGCCTCCGGCGGTCAGCTGACGCCGATCCGGGCGGACCAGACCCTCCGCCAGGCCAGCGCGTCGGCGACCCCCTCGGCGATGCCGCGCCGCGGCTGCCAGCCGAGCAGGTCCCGTGCGGTGTCCACGACGGCGTAGCAGCCGATCACGTCCCCGGGCCGCGGGCCCGCCTCCCGCACCTCCAGGCCGGTGCCGACGGCCTGTTCGAAGGCGGCGATCAGTTCCCGCACGGTGGTCCCGTCCCCGGTGCCGACGTTGATCACCCGGTAGCGGTCCGCCACGCCCGGGGCGATCACCTCGTCGAACCGGAGCAGCGCCGCGACGTGCGCCTCGGCGAGGTCCTGGACGTGGACGTAGTCGCGGATGCCGGAGCCGTCGCGGGTCGCCCAGTCGGTGCCGGTCACGGTGAACGGGGTGCCCGTGGTGTGCGCCTCGATCAGCTTGCCGAGGGCGTGGGTGGGCCGGAGGTCCTGGAGGCCGGTGCGCAGCTGCGGGTCGGCGCCGATCGGGTTGAAGTAGCGCAGGGCGATGACCCGCTGGCGCTCGGCGCCCTCGCCCCGGGTCCAGTCCTGGAGGACCTGCTCCATCATCTGCTTGGTGCGCGCGTACGGGCTCCCGGCGTCGACCGGGCTGCTCTCGTCGACCCGGGCGTCGGGGGTGGGGGCGTAGATCGAGGCGGAGCTGCTGAAGACGACCCGGGTGCAGCCGTGGCGCTGGAGGGCCTCCAGGAGTTCGACGGTCTTGGCGACGTTCTCCCGGTAGTAGTACAGCGGCTTGGCCACCGACTCCGGTACGACGATCTTCGCGGCGCAGTGCACGGTGGCGTCGATGTCGGGGTGCTCGGCGAAGATCCGGTCGAGCAGGGCCGCGTCGGCGATGTCGCCCCGGTAGAAGACCCGGTCCGCGACGAACTCGGTCCGGCCCCGGGACAGGTCGTCCAGCACGACCGGGGTGATCCCCCGGTCGAGCAGGGCGGAGGCGACGGTGCTGCCGATGAAACCCGCGCCGCCGGTGATCAGGACCTTCTTCATGCGCGGACGCTCCCTTGCGGTCGTCCGGGCGCCCGGTGGCGCCCGGTGACCGGAAGGGACGTCGGTTCGCACCCGGCCGGTTCCACGGCGGGTGCGTCCCCGTTCCCGGGGCGGGCGGCTTCCGGGCGGCTCAGCCGCGGTGACGGCGCAGCCAGAGCCCGGTGGCGACCAGGACGACGGCCGCGCAGGCGGTGCCGATGGCCGCCCAGGCGGTGGCGTCGGAGGTGGTCGCGTGGGCGGGGCCGGGCGAGGCCTCCCGGGCGGAGACGGGGGCGGCGGTGGTCCCCGTCGTGCCGGTGCTCTCCCGGAGCGGGGCGGGGGTCACCCCGGCGGACCGCGGCGAGGTTTCGGACAGCGCCGTGGGGGGCGCCGGGTCGGCGATCTCGACGGTGTCGACGTCGAGCTCGCGCTCGCCGTGCCCGAGGGCGGGGAAGGCGCAGTCCACCGTCACCCGCCAGTGCCCGACCGGGAGGACCTCCCGGGTGGTGTACGTCCCCGGGCGGCCGGGGACGGTGACCAGGCGCCAGGGCCCGACGGTGCGGCCGTCGGAGGCCGTCGCCAGGAGCGTGCCGGCGAACTCCCCGGTCACCGGGTCGTGGTCGTTCTCCCAGGTGGCGACGGTGCTGACACGGCCGTTCTGCTGGCCGGTGACGTCCAGGTGGACGCTGTCGCCGTGGGCGGCGGCGGGTACGGCCGCGGACAGCAGGGCCGCGGCGGTGAGGGCGAGGGCGGCGAGGTGGGGGCGGGTTCGCATACGGGAGGGTCCTCGGGGCGGTGTGGGGGGCAGGGACGCTGGGAACGGCCGGCCCCGGGAACGGCTGCCGCTGGGTGGGCGGCGGCCGCTCCCGGCGCGACGGACCTGCCGGCCTGCGGGCCTCGCGGCGCGCGCGGGCGTCGGCGGCTCGGGTCGAAGGGTCGGCCGGCGTACGGGCCGACCGGTTTTACGGGCTCACGGGAACAGCCTTACCCCGAACGGCTCACGAGGTCTTCGACAGCGACCAGTTCTGGTAAGGGCTGCCGCTTCGAC
>NZ_JBHVJT010000087.1:0-41668 GCF_042798815.1 Kitasatospora sp. NPDC057738
GGGTATGGGGGGGGGGGGGGGGGGAGGGGAAAAGGAGCGAAGAGAGACGAAGGAACAAGGGCGCGCGAGGGGGCTATTCCGCCGAGGGGCACTCCCCTCTTCCCGCGGGCCGCTGCACCGGCGGCCGGCACCGGCGACGGGGGTCCGGACCGGGGCGCCGGCGGCGGCTCGACCGCGGCCCCGCGCCGCCGCGGCGGCCGGGTCAGGATGACCGGCAAGCAGCGGCGCGAGCAGCTGCTGGAGATCGGCCGGACGGTCTTCGCCGAACGCGGCTACGACGGCACCTCGGTGGAGGAGATCGCCGAGCGCGCCGGGGTGTCCAAGCCCGTGGTGTACGAGCACTTCGGCGGCAAGGAGGGGCTGTACGCGGTGGTCGTCGACCGCGAGATGCAGCTGCTGCTGGACATGGTGACCGGGGCCCTGACCGGCGGGCACTCGCGCGAGCTGCTGGAGCAGGCGGCCTTCGCGCTGATGGACTACATCGACACCTCGACGGACGGCTTCCGGATCCTGGTCCGGGACTCCCCGGTCGCCCAGTCGACCGGCACCTTCGCCTCGCTGATCAGCGACATCGCCACGCAGGTCGAGGACATCCTGGGCCTGGAGTTCAAGTCCCGCGGCTTCGACGCCCGGCTGGCCCCGATGTACTCGCAGATGCTGGTCGGGATGGTCGCGCTGACCGGGCAGTGGTGGCTGGAGGTCCGCAAGCCGGACAAGGCGACGGTGGCGGCGCACCTGGTGAACCTCGCCTGGCACGGGCTGGAGGGCCTGGAGCGGCACCCGAGGCTGGTCGGCGAGCGCACGGCCTGACCGGCCGGGGCCGGAACGCCCCGGCCCGGCCACGGCCCGCCCGGCTCAGCCCGACCGCCCGGTCCCCACGGCGAAGATCCGCCGGAACGGGAACACCGTCCCGTGCGGCCCGGCCGGATAGGCCTCGCGCAGCAGCCGCCCGTACTCGGCGAGGAAGGCCGCCCGGTCCGCCGGGTCGGCGAGCCGGGTGAGGACCGGGCGCAGCGCGGTGCCCTTGACCCATTCCAGGACCGGGTCCGGCCCCGGCAGAAGGGTCAGGTAGGTGGTCTCCCAGACGTCCGGGCGGCAGCCGGCGGCGGCCAGGGCGTCGAGGTAGCGCTCGGGCGGATGGACGCCGGCCCGTACGGCCTCCTCGCCGAGCGCGTCCCGCCAGCGGGCGCTGCGGCCCAGGTCGGCGAGCAGGGTGTGGCTGGGGGCGTCGAAGTTGCCGGGCACCTGGAAGGCGAGCACCCCGCCGGGTTCGAGGGCGTCCGCCCAGCGCGGCAGCAGCGCCAGGTGTCCGTCCACCCACTGGAGGGTGGCGTTGGAGACGATCAGGTCGGGCCCGGCCGGGGCCGGGTCGTAGTCGCGGGCGTCGGCGAGCAGGTACTCGGCGTCGGGCTCGCCCTCACTGCGGGCGGCGGCCAGCATCGGGGCGGAGTTGTCGACGCCGGTGAGGCGGGCCCGCGGCCAGCGCTCGCGCAGCACGGCGGTGGAGTTGCCGGGGCCGCATCCGATGTCCAGGATCACCTCGGCACCGGGGTGCGGTAGGGCGGGGACGCGGGCGAGCAGGTCGCGCAGCGGGCGGGTGCGTTCGTCGGCGAAGCGCAGGTACTGCGCCGGGTCCCAGACGGGGGTGGTCACGGTTCACCTCGCAGGTATCTCGACATCAAGATATCTCGCGTTAGCCTCACTGGCACATTTCTCGATGTCAAGAGACTTCACATCGACACATCCACCGATACACTGATCGTCATGGAGGACGAGGTCGACAGGCTGGTCGCAGCGTGGCGCCGGGAGCGCCCCGACCTCGACGTGGAGCCGCTGGAGGTGCTCAGCCGGGTCAGCCGGCTCGCCCGGCACCTGGACCGCGCCCGCCGCACCGCCTTCGCCGAGCACGGCCTGGAGCCCTGGGAGTTCGACGTCCTGACCGCCCTTCGGCGGGCCGGCTCCCCCTACCAGCTCTCCCCCGGCCAACTGCTCACCCAGACCCTGGTCACCTCCGGCACCATGACCAACCGGATCGACCGGCTCACCGGCAAGGGCCTGGTCAAGCGCCTGCCCGACCCGGACGACCGGCGCGGCGTACTGGTCCGGCTCACCGACGACGGCCGCGACCGCGCCGACCAGGCGCTCGCCGGACTGCTCGCGCACGAGCGCGAACTGCTCGCCCAGCTCACCTCCGGCCAGCAGACCGAACTCGCCGCGCTGCTGCGGGTGCTGGTCGCCCCGTTCGACAACATCCCGGGCTGACGACGGCTCCCGCCTCCCGACCTGTGGGCCCGCCTCGCGGGTCCCGGCCCGTGGGGCCGCCTCGCGGGTCCCGGCTCAGGACCGTTCGACGGTGCCGACCACCGAGGGCGGCGCGGGCACGGCCGGCTCGGCCGGACTGACCCCGGCCCGGCGGGCCACCGCGACGGCCGCCAGCGTGGAGTGCACCCCGAGCTTGCCCAGCACGTTCTGCATGTGCGTCCGGACGGTGTGCGGCGACAGGTAGAGCCGCTCCGCGACGGCCTGCCGGCCGAGGCCCGCGACCATGCAGCGCAGGATCTGCTTCTCCCGCGGGGTCAGGGTGTCCACCAGCCGCTCGCTCTCGGTGCGGTCCCGCCGGGCGGTGGTGAGCTCGCGGATCACCCCGGTGAGCAGCGCGGGCGGCAGGTGCGTCTCGTCCCGCAGCACCCCCCGGACCACCGCGAGCAGCCGGGCCAGCGAACTCTCCTTCGCCACCCAGCCGGTGGCGCCCGCGTGCAGGGCGCGGGCGGCGCGGTGCGGGTCGTCGGCGGTGGCCAGGACGATCGCGCGCAGTCCGGGATGGGCGCGGCGGAGGCGGGCCAGCAGGGTGATGCCGTCGGGCGGCTGGGCGGAGGGTCTGAGCTGGTCGCCCCGCAGCGGGTCCACCGCGGACCGGGCGACCGGCGGCAGGCCGCCCGACAGCGGAACCGGCGGCCCCGGCGGTACGGCCGCCCGGCGCGGCTGCGGCACGGGCGGGGCGGCACGACCGCGCCGGGCCTCGTCGCCGTGCTCCGCGGCGGGCCGGCGGCGGGCGTGCGCTCCGACTCCCGATACCCCCGGTGCTCCCGGCGCTCCCAGTACTCCCGACGCACCGTGCGGACCGGGGCCTCCGTACGGACCGGCGGCACCGTACGGACCGGAGCCTCCGTACGGACCGGCCGCTCCGGGCCCGCCGGGTAATCCGGCCGGGCCCGCTGTTCCGATCGGCCCGGCCGCACCGGCGGCGGCGCCGGCACCCGAAGCCTCGACGCCGAGGTCGGCGTCGATCAGTGCCACGTCGTAGGCCCGGCCCTCGCCGGCCGCACGTTCCAAGGCCCGCTCGGCGGCGGCCGCGCTGCCCGCCGCCCCCACCTCCACGTCCGGCTCGGCGGCCAGTGCCGCGGCCAGCGCCTCGGCGAAGATCCGATGGTCGTCGACCACCAGGACGCGAATCCGCCCCATAGTCCCTCCCCCTGCTCAGACCGCCCGAGCCCGGGGACGGGGACCGGCCCGGCATCCGCGTTCCGGACCCGCCGTTCCGCCCGCCCACCGGTGGCCGGTGAGGCCGAACGGTCGCCGGCCCCCACCGGTACCGCACTCAGCCTACGGGGCGGGAAACGCGCTCGTGGCGATTCGGTGAAGTTTCGTCAGAAGATGCGTGAGTGACCGGACTTGGACCACCCGATGGCCGTTCCGGGCGCCGCCCCCGGAGGCTCCGGGAGGCCCGGGAGACCCCGGGAGCAGCGGCCCGCGGCGGCCGGTCCGGCCGTCGCCCGCCGGCCGTTGCTCACCGGCCGTCACTCACCGACCGCCGCTCACCGGCCGTCACTCACCCGCCGTTCTTCGCCAGGGTGAACTTCCAGGCGTCGGCGACGATCTCGTCCAGGTTCGGGCGGCGCGGGGTCCAGCCCAGCGCCTCGTGGGCACGGGCGGCCGAGGCCACCAGCACCGCCGGGTCACCGGCCCGGCGGCCCTCGACCCGCACCGGGATCTCCCGGCCGGTGACGCGCTGGACCGACTCGATCACCTCGTGCACCGAGAAGCCGCTGCCGTTGCCCAGGTTGCAGATCAGGTGCTCGCCCGGCTCGGCCGCGTCCAGCGCCAGCAGGTGCGCCTCGGCCAGGTCTGCGACGTGGATGTAGTCGCGGATGCAGGTGCCGTCCGGGGTCGGGTAGTCGTCGCCGTACACCGCGATGTGCGGACGCTGCCCCAGGGCGGCCTGGAAGACCAGCGGGATCAGATGCGACTCGGGGTCGTGCCGCTCACCGAAGGCGACACCGGACGAACTGCCGTACGCACCGGCCACGTTGAAGTACCGCAGCGAGACGGCGGCCAGGCCGTGGGCGACGGCCTCACCGGTGATCAGGTGGTCCACGGCGAGCTTGGTGGCGCCGTAGGTGTTGGTCGGCGCGGTGCGGGCGGTCTCGGCGATCGGCACGGCCTCCGGCTCGCCGTAGGTGGCGGCGGTGGAGGAGAACACCAGCTTGCGCACACCCGACGCGCGCATCGCGCTGATCAGCTCCAGCGAGCCGGCCACGTTGTTGCGCCAGTACTTCTCCGGGTCCGCGACCGACTCGCCGACCTGCGAGGAGGCGGCGAAGTGCAGCACGCCGTCGAAGGAGCCGTCCAGCACCTTGCCGGCCTCCTGGATCCGGCCCTCGACGAACTCGGCACCGGCCGGGACACCCTCGCGGAAACCGGTGGAGAGGTCGTCCAGGACGGTCACTTGGTGACCCGCCTCCAGCAGGTGGGCGGCGACCACACTGCCGACGTAGCCGGCGCCACCCGTGACCAGGTACTTACTCATGTTGCGACCTCCAGCGAACGACGGTCCGCCCGTTCGGGCGGAAGCCATCGACGGAATGCGTACGACTGGGGTCATTCTCCCAATGCCACCGGGGTGCTCCGCGCCACACGGGCGACTGCTTCCAGCCTTCTCACCAAGTCCTCAGCCGCCGGCCATCCGCTCCAGCAGGCCGGTGCGCGCCGCCACCGCGGCCGCCTCCAGGCGGGTCCGCGCACCGAGCTTCATCAGCACCCGCTGGACGTGCGTCCGGGCGGTGCTCGCGGCGATCCGCATCCCGGAGGCGATCGCCGCGGTGTCCTCGCCGTCCGCGATCCGGGCCAGCACCTGCACCTCACGGCGGGTCAGCAGCCGCAGCAGCCGGACGGCCTCGTCGTCCGGCTCGACCGCCGGGCGCAGCAGTTGGTCGAAGGCCCCGCGCAGGATGTCCACCGCGACCGCGGCCTCGCCCGCGCGCGCCCGCCCGATGGCCCGCTCGACCACCTCGATCCGCTCGTCACTGGGCACGTACCCGGCCGCACCGGCCGCGAACGCCCCTGCCACTCCGCGCAGTTCACCCACCGGACCGAGCACGATCACGGCCACCTCGGGCCGCTCCCGGCGGATCCGGCGCAACCCGTCGAAGGCCCCCGACTCCCCCGGCGCGGCCACCCCCAGCAGACAGACCTCGGGCCGCCGTCCGACCACCAGATCGGCGGCGACGCCGGCCGGGGAACCGACCGCGAGCACCCGGTGGCCGCGCAGTTGAAGTGCGGTGGCCAGCGCCTCGGCCAGCAGCCGGTGGTCGTCCACCACCACGAGTCGAACACCCATGACGCCCTCCAGGTCGGGGTCCGGCTCGCGCCCGCACCCCTCGGGCGGGCGGCCGATGACGCACCATCACAGCGCATTCCGTACCCGACCCGCTAGGCCGGGGCGCATCGGCGGTACGGAACCGGCCGGAGAACGCGAAAGACCCCCGCCGCCAGGCGAGGGTCTTTCAGTGGAGCCCCCATGCGGAATCGAACCGCAGACCTTCTCCTTACCATGGAGACGCTCTACCGACTGAGCTATAGGGGCTTGCTCGCTTGTCCGGGTGTTTCTCCCGGCCGCTCGAACAAGGAAGACATTACACGGCTCCGGGCCGGGAAGGGAAATCGGCCTCCGCCCGGAGCGCTCCGCCGGTCCGGCCCTCGCCATCGGCCGATCCGACCCCACGGCGCGGGGCGGTCCTGCCCTCGCCGCGGCCGGCTCAGTCCTCGCCGTGGGCCGCGTCGAACTCCTCGCGGGCCACCACCATCCGCCCGGCGCGGTGCTCCGCCCACCGGCCGACCGGCGCGAGCAGCTCGGCCAGTTCACGGCCGAGCGGCAGCAGGTCGTAGACCACCCGCGGCGGCGTCTCCGGGAAGACCGTACGGAGCACCAGTCCGCTGCGCTCCAGGTTGCGCAGGGACTGGGTGAGCATCTTGCGGCTGACCCCGCCGACCCCGCGCTGGAGTTCGGAGAAGCGCTGCGGCCCGCAGCCGAGGAGGCTCATCAGGATCAGCATCGACCACTTGTCGGCCAGCTCCGCGAACACGTCGCGGCTGGGACAGAGCCGGGCGAACACGTCGTACTCCTGCCCGCCCTGCTCGTCCTGCTCGTCCGGCTCGTCCCGACCTTCCTGCCCGTTCCGCTCGTCCTGCTCGTCCCGCTCCGCGGGGTGGCCGGGCCGGACCCGGGCCGCTTCCTCCGTCGTCATGCCTCCAGGGTAGTCCCGAGGTCTCCAATCCACCCTTGGTAACCAATAGAGACCTGGTCTATATTGGAGACCAGCCGAGGCCGGGGCTGCGGACCACCTCGGTGCGCCCGGCCCCGCCCTGCCCCGTCCCGTCCCGTTCCCACGCTGGCCGCCGGCCCGCGCCCGTCCCCCTGGAGTGCCGCATGACCGCCGTCCGTCCGACCGTCGCCCTCGCCTACCACTCCGGCTACGGCCACACCGCCGTGATCGCCGAGGCCGTCGCCCGCGGCGCCGCCGCCGCAGGTGCCGAGGTCGTCCCGATCGCCGTCGACACCATCACCGAGGAGCAGTGGGCGCAGCTGGACGCCGCCGACGCGATCGTCTTCGGCTCCCCCACCTACATGGGCACCGCCTCCGGCGCCTTCCACGTCTTCGCCGAGGCCACCAGCAAGCGCTGGTTCACCGACGCCTGGAAGGACAAGGTCGCGGCCGGCTTCACCAACTCCGCCTCCAAGAGCGGCGACAAGGCGGGCACCCTCGCCTTCTTCCAGACCCTCGCCGCCCAACACGGCATGAGCTGGGTCAACCTCGGCCTCAAGCCCGGCTGGAACGCCACCACCGCCTCCGAGAACGACCTCAACCGGCTCGGCTTCTTCAACGGCGCCGCCGCCTCCTCCCCGTCCGACGCCGGCCCGGAGGCCGTCCACAAGGCCGACATCGCCACCGCCGAGCACCTCGGTGAGCGCGTCGCCCGGCACACCGCCGTCGTGCTGGCCGGCCGCGCCGCCCTGGCCGGCTGAGCACCGGGCTACCGCGTCCGCCCACGGGCGACTACGCCGCCGGGTCCGCCCCCAACCGGGGCGCCCGGCGGCGTTCGCCGTCCGCGGACCCGTCCACCAGGCCATCCACCGAACCGCCCACCGACCCGAGCTCCGCACCGGTGTTCTCCGGCAGCATCCGCAGACACCCCAGGGCCAGCACACCCAGCACCGCCAGGTACCAGCCCACCGGCTGCGCCGTCCCGTACGCCCCGGTCAGCCGGGTGGCCACCAGCGGCGTCGTCGCCCCGCCGACCACCCCGCCCAGGTTGTACGTCAACGCCGCGCCCGTGTAGCGCACCCGGGTCGGGAACAGCTCCGGCAGGAACGCCGCCAACGGCCCGAACATGGCGCCCAGCACCACCATCGCCCCCGCCAGCGCCACGAACATCAGCGGCCGGCTCACCGTCTCCAGCAGCGGGAACAGCACCAGCGACCAGACCGCGGCCAGGCCCGTCGCCCACCGCAGCGTCCGCCGCCGCCCCCACCGGTCACTGCACGAGGCACTCAGCCACACCGTCGCGGCCATGCCCGCCGCGCCCACCAGCAGCATCGACAGCACCAGCGTGCTCGCCACCCCGAGCCCGGTGGTCGCGTACGCCAGGGCGTACGTCGTGGTCAGGTAGAACAGCGCGTACCCCACCGTGATCGCCCCACCGCCCGCCAACACCGGGCGCCAGTGCTCGCGCAGCACCTCCAGCACCGGCAGCCGCTCCCGCCGCACCCCCGTCCGGAACAGCGGCGACTCCTCGACCCGCAGCCGGACGAACAACCCCACCGCGACCATGACGAACGAGGCCAGGAACGGCACCCGCCAACCCCACGCGCGGAACTCCCCCTCGTCCAGGACGAGTTGCAACGCCAGGAACACCCCGTTCGCCAGCACGAACCCGATCGTCGGCCCCAGCTGCAGGAACCCCCCGTACCGCCCCCGCCGCCCGGCCGGCGCGTTCTCCGCGATCAACAGCGCCGCCCCGCCCCACTCCCCGCCCAAGCCGACGCCCTGACACACCCGCAGCACCACCAGCACCGCCGGCGCCCACCACCCCCACACCCCGAACCCCGGCAACAGCCCCACCCCCGCCGTCGCCAGCCCCATCAGCAGCAACGACACCACCAACGTCGCCCGCCGCCCCACCCGGTCCCCGAAGTGCCCGAACACCACCGCCCCCACCGGCCGGGCCAAGAACGCCACCGCGTACACCGAGAACGCCGCCAGCAACGCCCCCACCGTGCCCAGCCCGGGAAAGAACACCGGCCCGAACACCAACGCGGCCGCCGTCCCGTAAAGGAAGAAGTCGTAGAACTCGATCGCCGTCCCGATCAGCGCCGCAGCCGCCGCCCGCCGCACCTGCCCGACCCGCCCAGCATCCTCCGCATCCATACCACCACCCTCACCACCCCCGCCACACCCCACCATCCGCCACCCGAGTGACCCCGGCGCACCCCACCGCCCCCGCGCCCCCACCACGCGCGAAGGGCGCCAGGCTTCCCTGGCGCCCTTCGCGCACGGCCCTGCTCACGCAGGCGACTACCTCGCGTACGGATTGTCCTCCGGCGGCACCGGCGGCTGGTACGACGATGGAACCGGAGGCATCGCCCCCAACGGCTGCTGCGACGGCACCGGCGGCACCTGGGCCGGCTCGGGCTGCGTGGCCGGCTTCCGACGCCGCATCACCACGAACACCACGCCCGCCACCAGCATCAACCCGACCGCCGCACCCCCCACGATCGGCAGCGTGCTGCTCGAACCCGACGACTTCCCCGCCTCCGGCTGCGTCGACGGTGCACCAGCGGCGACATCGGTCGGACTCTCCAGCGGAACCGGCACCGCCGACGCAGGAGCAGACGCACTGACCGAGGGTGCAGGGGCTGGCGTCGGCGCAACCGAGCCGACCGGAAGCGGCGACACGTTGGCAGGACCGGGGTCCCCCGGATCCGTCAATGCAACACGCGGGCGCACCGCACCGTAGCCGATGAGGTCATTGCGACCAGCCCCGTCATTCGCCTTTCCCGCGGTGTTGATGAGCACCCGCAGGACCTGGTTTCCCGTCCAGTCCGGATGCGCCGCCCACACCAATGCCGCCGATGCCGACACCACGGCAGTCGAGTCCGACGTGCCGTGGCTCTTGCAGTAGCCCGTGGACGATGTGCAGGCCGCAATCATGTCCACTCCAGGCGCTACGAGTGCGACCTGCGGGCCCCGCTCGGACTCCGCCGTGACAGTGCCGTTCCGGTCCGATGCTCCGACGCCGATCACCCCGGGGAGCGCGCCGGGATACTCGACCGGATTCCCCTTCTCGGCCTCGTTCCCGACGGCAGCGAATACCAGGACTCCCTTTTCCCTGGCCGCCGCGATGATCCCGTTGAATTTCGCCACATCCGCCGGGAAAGCCGTTACCGCGTCAATCCCTTGCGAAATGTTGACAACCTTGGCGCCCTGCTCGACAGCATAATTGACGGCCTGACCGATCTGGCCGAGGAAGTCGGTCGAAACGACCGATCCGACCTTACCGGTGTTGATCTTCAACGGAAGCACCTTGACACCTGGCGCAAGCCCCTGTGCGCCGGTCCCTCCGTTTCCCCTGCCCGTCCCGGCGATGAAGCTGGAGATAGCCGTGCCGTGGCCGTCCGCGAACGAACCCACACCGCCAGGACTTCCGCTGAAATCCTGGCCCGGCAGGAACTGTCCCTCCAGGTCCGGATGATCGAACTTGAACCCACTGTCGATCACCGCGACTGTGATTCCCTGGCCCTTCGAGACCTTCCACATCTCCGGGGCGTGCATGGCCTCCAGATGCCACTGCTGCTGCCGGATCGTGTCCTCGGCAACCGCGGGCGCTGCGACCGGGCCGACCACGATTCCCGCCGCCAGAAGTGCCGCAGCACCAGCCCGCCAACGCCCTCGCGCGTTCGTCCGCCCCATCACAACTCCTCGTCAATCTCTCCGTCGACCGGGAAGCGTGCCCCGAACAAGCCTGCCCGGCCACTGGGGATGCCCAGTGGCCGGGCAGTTTGCCGTCCTACTCAATCACGTCCGGGTTGCTGTGCGGCGTACCGCTCGTCCAGGTCTCCTCGTCCTCGTGCAGGTAGTCGGCCCGCTTGCGGCGGTCGCGCTCGTTCCGGCTGCCGTGGCCCGAGGACCCGGGGGCCATCATGCCGTTCTGCCTGGACTGCGCACCGCCCTCGGCAGCGCCCGCCGCGCGGTTGCGCAGGCCGGTACCGCCGGGCGTGAACTCCCCGCCCGCGCTCGGCCCCTTGCGACCGCCGACCGTCCCGCCGGTGGTCGAGGACAGGCCCCGGCCACGCGAACCGCCGCCGGCCCCGACCGCGCCGCCGTGGGCACCGCCCATGCCGGGGTGCATGCCGCCCGCACCGCCGGGCCCACCGACCCGGCCGCCGCCCGGACCCGCCTCGCGGGCGCCGAAGACCGTCCCGCTGGGCAGTCCCGGAGTACCGCTCCTCCCCTGCCCCGGGCCGCCGCCGAACGGGGTCGTCCGCGGCTGGATCTGGCCGCCGCCCTTGCCGGGGACGTACCCGCTGCCGCCGCCCTTGGTCGGGACGGTGCCGCCGCCCGGTCCGCCCGGGAAGCCCGTGATCGGGCCGCCGCCGCCGGGAACGCCGGGCCCGTTGTTCGGGCCGCCCGTCCCGTTCGGGTAGCCGGGGAGGGTGGTCGGCCCGTCCGTGGGCAGCTGGCCGCCGCCCGGACCGTACGGGCCGGTCTGGGTCGGGAGGGTCGGCAGGGTGGGCACGCTGTTGAGATCGGTGCCCGGACGGTTGACCGGGTCGGACGGGTAGGACGGCGGGATCGAGGTCCCCGGGTCCTGCGGCGCGGGCGGCACCTGACCGCCGCCGTGCGGCGGGGGCGGGGTGTTGCCCGGGTTGCCCGGGCCGGGGCCGCCCGAACCCGGGTCACGGGGCTGGACCGTGCCACCCCCGTAGCCGCCATCGGACGGGCTGGAACCGCCACTGACACTTCCGCCACCCGAACGCGGGCTGCGCACACGGCCGCCAGAACCGGCCGAGCCACCACTACCACCCGAGACAGTTGACGAATCGTCCTTGGCGGTGCCAGCGCCAGGCGTTCCCGGCAGCACCACGTCCGTGGGAATCCCGTTCAGCGTCGTCGTCGCCGCGCTGTAGGCCTGTGCCAGCTTCTCCATCTGGAGAACGGCTTCCTGGTGCTCCTTCTCGACCTTCGCCTTGGCCAGGCTGAACTCCGTCCCCGTCACCCACTTGGGGTCGACCGTCTTCATGTAGGCATCGACGGACTGACCGACGGCGAGTTGGGGCACCTTCACCAGGTTCGACTGGCTGTTGTACTTGTTGACCGCCTGGATCTCCGTCTTCGGAGGCTCCGGCACGGCGACCTTGGCGGTACTGAGCGCCTCGCCGGCCTGGTGCATCGCGTCGCCGGCAGTCGTGGCGTGGTCGCCGATGATCTGCGCCGACTGCTGCAGGTTGTTCACCCAGGTCTTGAAGTTCTCGGCAGCCGGCCCTTCCCAGGTGACATTTCCGACGTGCGACTTGAGCGCCGTACTCAGTTCCTTCAGCACCCGCCCGGCCGACTGCAGTTGGGTGCCGCGGCTGAGGATCGTCGTCGGATCCGTGCTGTCCACCATCTTGCGCAGGTGGGTGTGTTCCATTCCTTCGAAGTTCGTGCTGCCTGCCACTACTTGCTCCCCGTCTCCCCGTGGGACTCTCCCCGGACCGCCATCAGTACTTGCCGTCGCCCGACCCCGGTGCCGGTGTGGTGGCACCCACGTTCTGCGCGACGGCGTTCTGAGCGGCCGTCGTGTGGTCCTCGTTGGTTCCGTAGATGCTCGCCGTCCGCGAAACCGCTGTCTGCATCGCCTGGATCTGCGACGCGAGGTCCTTGTGCAGCTGTACGAGCTGGGCGTGCACCTTCTCGTAGGCGGCGGTCAGGGCCGTCGCCTCGGCGAACTCCGCGCTCGCGAAGCTCTTGCCCGTCAGCTTCTGCTCCTGGAGCTTGTACGGCGCCGCCGCCGAGCCTTCCATGGCGGCGAGCAGGGCCTCGACCTTGCCGGCGAACGTCGTGAGCGTGTCGAGCTCGACCTGGACGTTCTGCTTGCCGAAGGCCGCCACCAGGTCATTGGCGCTGCCGTTCGTCTGCAGGGTGCTGACGAACGGAGCGAGGTCGACCCCACCCAGAGGCCACGGGAGCTTGTGCTCCAGCATGTACGGCGTCGCGTCACCGGAAGGCGCCGGAGCGTTCGGGTCGGTGCCCGACGCGCTGGGCGCGGGGTTGGACGACGCACTGGGCGCGGGACTCGCCGATGGGTTGGGCGTAGCGCTCGGCGAAGGATTCGCCGACGGACTGGGCGTAGCGCTCGGCGAAGGGTTCGCCGACGGCGTCAGCGTGGGACTGGGTGACGGACTCACCGAAGGAGTCGGCGTCCCCGGACTTGTTGCACCATTGCCTGCCACAGCAGTTCACCTCTCCCCCGTACGGCCCGCCGCGCCCGGGCCTCCCGGGCTTCCGCGTGCCGCAACACACCGTCAACTTCTGGTTCGTACCGTCCTGGTCGGAGCACCGACCGCCCTGTGGACGGTTTTCGCCTCCGTCATGGTAGCCACCACCTCTGTCGGCCCGGCAGGGACCTTGGCCCGCCCGTACGCGATCGGTACGAACTTGACACGTACGAGGCTGCCGCGGCGGCCCTGGGTAGACTGACCCGGTACGCCCCATCTGCCGCGCAATGTCGCACAGCAGCGACCCAAGGCCGCAGAACGGACGTGACCGCGTGAGCTCTTCCGACGTCTCTCCTTCCCCCTGGTGGGCCCGTGCCGCGCGGCCCGCGCGGCCGCCGGTGCCGGTGGCGCTGATGGTGCGGGCGGCGGTGGGCATGGCGGTGCCGTTGACGGTGGGGCTGCTGACGCACCGGCTGGATCTGGGGGTGTTCGCCGGGCTCGGGGCGATGCACGCGACGATGAACGACCGGGTCGAGCCGGGCAGGCTGCGGGCCGCCCGGATCGGGACGGCGGTCCTCGCCTCGGCGCTCGGCATGCTGATCGGCACCGCGCTTCAGCACGCGGACGTGGACGGTCTCGTCCTGGGTGTCGCGCTGACGCTGACCGCCTTCGTCTCCGGCGCGCTGAGCGCGACGGGTCCGCGCGGTTCGGCGGCCGGGATGCTGTTGCTGGTGTCGGCCGCGCTGGGCAGCGGGATGCCGCTGCCGGGGCCGTGGTGGGCGGCGGCGCCGATGCTGCTGGTCGGGGCGGCGTTCGTGGTGCTGCTGGGGCTGCCGGCGGGTGCGCCGAACCGGCCTGCCGCGGATCCGCGCAACCGGGCGCTGGCCGCCGCGTACGAAGCGCTCGGCCGTACGCTCGCCGATCTGGGCGGGCCGCGGGCGGGGGTCTCGCGCCAGGTGCTGACGGCCCGTCTGAACCAGCTCCAGGACCTCCTCGGCACGAACCGGCGGAGCCGACAGAACCGGCGGAGCCAGCGGGCCAGAAGGGACGGCCGGACCGCACAGGACGACCACCGGACCGCGCAGGACCGCCGCGGCCGGATGTACGAGGCCGCCCTCGCCGCCACCGAGGCGGCGACCGGTCTGGTGTGGGCCCGCCGTCCGGTCCCGCCGGAGGTGGCCGAGGTGCCGAACCGGCTGGCGGCCGCCGTGCGGCAGGGCGGCGGCGAGGTCGCCGTACCCGACTGGCGGCCGGACACCCCGTCGCGGCAGGCCCTGGACGTGGCCCTGCGCGCCGCCGCCGACACGGTGGCCGGCCGCGATACCCGGCTCGGTACGGCGCCCGCGCCGCCGCCGGACCCGTGGCGGCTGCGGGCGCGGCTGCTGTCGCGGGGTTCGGTGCGGTACGGGCTGCGCGTCGCGCTGTGCATCGCGGTCGGTTCGGCGGTCACGGCCAACTACCCGCTCAGCAAGAGCTACTGGGTGCCGATGACGATCGCCTTCGTGCTCAAGCCGGATCTCGGGTCGGTGTTCCTGCGCGCGGTGAGCCGTTCGGTCGGCACGGTGCTCGGGGTGGCCGTGACCGCGGCGCTGCTCACGGCCGCCACCGACGAGTGGGCGCTGACCGCGATGGCCGCGGGCTGCGTGGCCCTGCTCCCGTACGCGACGGCGGCGCACTACGGGCTGAACACCGTGGTGATGACGCCGATGGCGCTGGTCCTGCTCCAGCTCGGCGGGCAGAGCGGCGCCGCGGAGTTCTGGCCGCGGGTCCTGGACACCGTGCTGGCCAGCGCGATCGTCCTGCTCTTCGGCTACCTGCTGTGGCCGGAGCGCCCGCGCCATCGGATCGAGCCCAGGCTGGTCGACGCGACGACGGCGCTGCGGGCCTACCTCGACGCCGTGGTCCAGGACGCCACCACCACCGCCACCACCGGCGCCGACCACGGCGGCGACTCCACCGCCCGGAACGGCAACGCCCAGGTGTGGCTGCGCCGCTCGGCCTACCGGTCGCTGGCGGACGCCCGCCGGGAGGTCCAGCAGGGCCTGGCGGAGCCGCCGCCCACCGGCCGGCTGGCCGAGCGGTGGCTGCCGGCCACGGCGGCGCTGGAGCGGCTGGGCGGCGCGGTGGCGGCCTTCGCCGCGCAGATCCGGTACGGCGGCCGGCTGCCGGACCCGGGCGAGGTGGGCCGGGTGCGGCGCGCGCTGGACGAACTGACCGCCGCCGCCCGGGCGCACCGCCCGCCGACGACCCCGGCGGCCCGTCCGACCGCCCCGCACGACCCGGCGCGCAGTGCGCTGGGCCGTGCGGCGGAGGAGCTCGAAACGCTCCTCGGCGGCCACCCCGGCAGGTGATCCGGCGCGGGCCGCCCCGACCGGCAGCCCGACCAGCAGCCCGACCGGCGACCCGCCTCAGACCTGCTCGGCCAGCTCCAGCCAGCCCATCTCCAGCTCCTCCTTCTCCTCCCGGACGGCGCGCAGCTGCGCGTCCAGCTCCGCGACCTTGGAGAAGTCGGCGGCGTGCTCGGCGAGTTGGGAGTGCAGCTTGGACTCCTTCTGGTCCAGCTTGGCGATCTGCCGCTCCAGCTTCTGCATCTCCTTCTTCGCCGCCCGCAGGTCCCCGCCGGACAGCGCGGGGGCACCGCCCTCGGCACCCGGGCCACCTGCGGCACCCGCGCCGGCCGAAGCCGCACCGGCCGCGCCACCCGAGCCCGCACCCGAGCCCGCCGGAGCGGCAGCGGGAGCCGCGGCGGCCATCCTGGCCCGGCGCTCCAGGTACTCGTCCACGCCGTTCGGCAGCATCCGCATCTTCCGGTCGCCGAGCAGCGCGTGGACGGTGTCCGTGGTGCGCTCGATGAAGAAGCGGTCGTGGCTGATGACGATCATCGAGCCGGGCCAGCCGTCGAGCAGGTCCTCCAGCTGGTTGAGCGTCTCGATGTCCAGGTCGTTGGTGGGCTCGTCCAGGAACAGCACGTTGGGCTCGTCCATCAGCAGCCGCAGCAGCTGGAGCCGGCGCCGCTCGCCGCCGGACAGGTCGCCGACCGGCGTCCACTGCTTGTCCTTGCCGAAGCCGAACTGCTCGCACAGCTGGCCGGCGCTCATCTCCCGGCCCTTGCCGAGGTCGACCCGCGAGCGGACCTGCTCGACGGCCTGGAGCACCCGGGTCGCCGGGTCCAGCTCGGCGACCTCCTGCGACAGGTAGGCCAGCCGCACGGTCTTGCCGACCTTGATGACGCCCGACGCCGGCTGGACGTCGCCCTCGGAGGTGTACGCGTCGCGCAGCGCGCGCAGCAGCGAGGTCTTGCCGGCGCCGTTGACGCCGAGCAGGCCGATCCGCTCGCCGGGGCCGAGCTGCCAGGTGATGTTCTCCAGGAGCAGCTTCGGGCCGGCGGTGACGGTCACGCCCTCCAGGTCGAAGACCGTCTTGCCGAGCCGCGCGTTGGCGAACTTCATCAGCTCGGACGTGTCGCGCGGGTCCGGCACGTCCGCGATCAGGGCGTTGGCGGCCTCGATCCGGTAGCGCGGCTTGGAGGTGCGGGCGGGGGCGCCGCGGCGCAGCCAGGCCAGCTCCTTGCGCGCCATGTTCTGGCGCTTCTGCTCCTCGACGGCCTCGATCCGGGAGCGCTCGGCGCGGGCGAAGACGTAGTCGGAGTAGCCGCCCTCGTACTCGTGCACCTCACCGCTCTGGACGTCCCACATGCGGGTGCAGACCTGGTCGAGGAACCACCGGTCGTGGGTGACGCAGACGAGCGCGGAGCGGCGCTTCTGGAGGTGCTCGGCGAGCCAGTTGATGCCCTCGACGTCGAGGTGGTTGGTGGGCTCGTCGAGGACGATCAGGTCGGGCGAGCCGAGCAGCAGCTTGGCGAGCGCGATCCGGCGGCGCTCGCCGCCGGAGAGCGGGCCGATGACGGTGTCCAGGCCGTCGGCGAAGCCGGGCAGGTCGAGGCCGCCGAAGAGGCCCTCGATGATGTCGCGGATGCGGGAGTCGCCGAGCCATTCGTGGTCGGCCCGGTCGGCGATCACCTCGTGCCGGATGGTCGCCGTCGGGTCGAGCGAGTCGTGCTGGGTGAGGACGGCCATCTGGAGGCCGCCGGAGTGGGTGATCCGGCCGCCGTCGGGTTCCTCCAGCTTGGCGAGCATCCGGATCAGGGTGGTCTTGCCGTCGCCGTTGCGGCCGACGACGCCGATCCGGTCGCCCTCGCTGACGCCCAGGCTGACCGCGTCCAGCAGGGCGCGGGTGCCGTAGACCTTCGTGACGGACTCGATGGTGGCGAGGTTGACGGCCACGTGTGCTGCGCTCCTGGGTTCGGCGGTCGCGGGGCGGTCCGCCGCTCAACGGCCGGGTGCCCCTGTCGGGACACCCCGATCTCTCCAGCCTAATGGGCCCGCCGGAGCGCCCTCACCGCGTTAGTCCGCCAGGGAGGCCCCCGGCACCGGTCCGTGGGTGGCGTGGGCGGTCCGGCAGGTGCCGGAGGCCCGCAGCGCCCCGGCCACCGCGGCGGCGGCCTCGGCGTCCTTGACCAGGAAGGCGCAGGTCGGCCCGGAGCCGGAGACCAGGGCCCCGA
Source organism: Kitasatospora sp. NPDC057738 (assembly GCF_042798815.1). Lineage (NCBI taxonomy): Bacteria > Bacillati > Actinomycetota > Actinomycetes > Kitasatosporales > Streptomycetaceae > Kitasatospora > Kitasatospora sp. NPDC057738. The sequence continues at coordinate 17,316 of NZ_JBHVJT010000087.1, forward strand.
GCGCGCCCGCCTCGGTGCCGGCGCGCAGGGTGGCGGCGAGTGCGGGGCGCAGCGAGAGCGCGGCGGGCTGGAGGTCGTTGGCGAGCGCGTCGGCCAGGGCGACGGCGTCGCCGTGGGCGAGGGCGGCGAGCAGCGCCGGGTCGGCGTCCGGGGTGGGGACGTCGGTGTCGCTGGAGCCGGTGCCGGCTTCCTCGCGCAGCCGGTCGCACTCGCGGAACACGGCGGGGGTGGACAGGCCGCCCTCGGCGACCGCGAAGACCCAGTGGAAGGTGCCCCCGGTGGTCAGCGGCTCCAGGATCTCGCCCCGGCCGCGGCCGAGCGCGACGCCGCCGAGCAGGGCGAACGGCACGTCGGAGCCGAGTTCGGCGGCCAGTTCCAGCAGCACCGGCAGCGGGGTGTCCAGCTGCCAGAGCGCGTCGCAGGCGACGAGCGCCGCAGCGCCGTCGGCGCTGCCGCCGGCCATGCCGCCGGCCACCGGGATGGCCTTGGCGATGTGCAGGTGCACGCCCGGGTCGGCGATGCCGTGGTGGGCGGCGAGCAGCCGGGCGGCGCGGGCGGCGAGGTTGCTGTCGTCGAGGGGGACGACGGCGGCGTCCGGGCCGGTGCAGCTCAGTGTCACGCCTTCCCCGGCGGTGGCGGTGACCTCGTCCCCGAGGGCGACCGCGAAGAAGACGTTGGCCAGGTCGTGGAAGCCGTCGGCGCGCAGGCCGCCGACCCCCAGCTGGACGTTGACCTTGGCCGGTACCCGTACGGTGATCACACGGCGTCCTTGGCGGGCTTGTGCTCGGCGATCGCGGCGAACTGCTCGACCGTCAGCATCTCGCCGCGCAGCTTGTGGTCGATGCCGGCCGCCGCGAGCGCCTGCTCGGCCCCGGCGGCGGAGCCCGCCCAGCCGGCCAGCGCGGCGCGCAGGGTCTTGCGCCGCTGGGCGAACGCGGCGTCGACGACCGCGAACACCTCCTCGCGGCTGGCGGTGGTCCTCGGCGGCTCGCGGCGGATCAGCGAGACCAGCCCGGAGTCGACGTTGGGGGCGGGCCAGAAGACGTTCCGCCCGATGGCGCCGGCCCGCTTCACGTCGGCGTACCAGTTGGCCTTGACCGACGGGACGCCGTACACCTTGTTGCCCGGCTTGGCGGCGAGCCGGTCGGCGACCTCGCTCTGCACCATCACCAGGGTCCGCTCGATGCTGGGGAAGGTCGCCAGCATGTGCAGCAGGACGGGCACGGCGACGTTGTACGGGAGGTTGGCGACCAGCGCGGTGGGCGCGGGCCCGGGCAGCTCGGTGACCTCCATGGCGTCGCTGAACACCAGGTCGAAGGAGTCCGCCTTGCCCGGCATCCGGGCGGCGACGGTGTCCGGCAGGTGCCGCGCCAGCACCGGGTCGATCTCGACCGCGGTGACGTGCCGCGCCACTTCCAGCAGTGCCAGGGTGAGCGAGCCGAGCCCGGGCCCGACCTCCACCACCGTGTCCTGCTCCGTCACGTCGGCGGCCCGGACGATCCGCCGCACGGTGTTGCCGTCGATGACGAAGTTCTGCCCGCGCTGCTTGGTCGGCTTCACGCCGAAGGCGGCGGCCAGCTCCCGGATGTCGGCGGCGCCCAGAAGGTGGCTGTCAGGGGTGGGGTCGGTGGTGCTCACGCGCCAAGGATACGGGCGCGGGGGCCGCCGTCCGGACGCGCCGATCCGGACGGGGCCCCGGCCTCGGGCTCAGTACCCGAAGGCCCTGGCGGTGTTCGCCGCGACGGCCGTGCACAGCTCGTCCTCGGCCAGGCCCAGGGTGGCGGCCATCGAGCGGACCGTGACCGGGATCAGGTACGGGGCGTTCGGGCGGCCGCGGTAGGGGTGCGGGGTGAGGAAGGGGGCGTCGGTCTCGACCAGGATCCGGTCCAGCGGGGTGGCGAGCAGGGCGTCGCGCAGCGGCTGGTTGGCCTTGAAGGTGACCGGGCCGGCGAAGGAGAGGTACCAGCCGTGCTCGGCGCAGGTCTTGGCCATCCCGGCGTCGCCGGAGTAGCAGTGGAAGACCGTCCGCTCCGGGGCGCCTTCGGCCAGCAGGACGGCGATGACGTCCTCGTGGGCGTCGCGGTCGTGGATGACCAGGGCCTTGCCGTGCCGCTTGGCCATCTCGATGTGGCGGCGGAACGACTCCTTCTGGATCTCCACGCCCTCCGGCCCGGTGCGGAAGTAGTCCAGGCCGGTCTCGCCGACCGCCACCACCTGCGGGAGGGCGGCGAGCCGGTCGATCTCGGCGAGCGCCTCGTCCAGCGCGGCGGCGCCACCGGCCTTCCGCTGCTGCCCGGACCAGCCGTCGGCGTCGCCGAGGAAGATCCGCGGCGCCTCGTTCGGGTGCAGGGCGACGGCCGCGTGCACCTGCTCGTACTGGGCCGCCAGTTCGGCGGCCCAGCGCGAGCCGGGCACGTCGCAGCCCACCTGGACCACCGTGGTGACGCCGACCGAGGCGGCCTTGGCCAGGCCCTCGGCCGGGGTGCCGGACTGCATGTCGAGGTGGGTGTGCGAGTCGGCCACCGCCACGGCCAGGGGTTCCGGCAGCGGCGGCGGGGTCGACCGGGCGTCGTCCTTGGCGGCCATGTCAGGCGGTCGGCTTCTCTTCGAGGCGCGGGAAGAGGATCTCGCCCTTGGTGACGGTGGCGCCGACGGGCAGCCGGCCCCAGTCGGCCGCGGTGGCGACGGTCTGCGCGCCGAGCGCGCCCAGCCCGGCGGCCTCGGCGCCCAGCGAGGCCCACAGCTTCTCGGCGGTGGACGGCATCACCGGGTTGAGCAGCACGGCGGTGGCGCGCAGCGCCTCGGCGGCGGTGTAGAGGATGGTGGCCAGGCGGGCCTGCCCCTCCTCGGACTCGTCCTTGGCGACCTTCCACGGCTCCTGGGTGGTGAGGTAGCCGTTGACCTGCTTGACGAACTCGAAGATCGCCGCGAGGCCGCCGGCGAAGTCCAGCTCCTCGCCGATCTTCAGGTCGGCGGCGGCGACCGCCGCGGTCAGCCCGTCCGCGACGGCCTGCTCGGCGTCACCGGCGGCGGTGGCGGCGGGCAGCACCCCGTCGAAGTACTTGCCGACCATCGCGGCGACCCGGGAGGCCAGGTTGCCGAAGTCGTTGGCCAGCTCGGAGGTGTACCGGGCGGTGAAGTCCTCCCAGGAGAACGAGCCGTCGGTGCCGAACGGGATCGCCCGCAGGAAGTAGTAGCGGTACGCGTCCACGCCGAAGTGCGAGGTCAGGTCGGTGGGCGCGATGCCGGTCAGGTTGGACTTGGACATCTTCTCGCCGCCGACCATCAGCCAGCCGTTGGCGACGACCCGCTTGGGCAGCGGCAGCCCGGCGGCCATCAGCATGGCGGGCCAGATGACGGCGTGGAAGCGGAGGATGTCCTTGCCGACCAGGTGGACCGAGGCGGGCCACAGCTCGGCGAAGCGCTCCGGGTCGCTGCCGTAGCCGGCCGCGGTGATGTAGTTCTGCAGCGCGTCGACCCACACGTACAGGACGTGCTTCTCGTCCCAGGGCAGCGGGACGCCCCAGTCGAAGGTGGAGCGGGAGATCGAGAGGTCCTTGAGGTCCTGCTCGACGAAGCGCAGCACCTCGTTGCGGGCCGAGGCGGGCTGGATGAAGTCCGGGTTCGCCGCGTAGAACTCCAGCAGCCGCGGGCCGTAGGCGGAGAGGCGGAAGAAGTAGTTCTCCTCCTCCAGCCACTCGACCGGCCGCTTGTGCACGGCGCAGAGCTTCTCGTCCGCGGTCGCGCCGTCGAGCAGCTCGGCCGGGAGCTTGAACTCCTCGCAGCCGACGCAGTACGGGCCGGAGTAGCCGCCCTTGTAGATCTCGCCCTTGTCGAACAGGTCCTGGACGAACTCCTGCACCCGGGCGGTGTGCCGCTCCTCGGTGGTGCGGATGAAGTCGTCGTTGGCGATCTCCAGGTGCTCCCAGAGCGGCTTCCAGGCCTCCTCGACCAGCTTGTCGCACCACTGCTGCGGGCTGACGCCGTTCGCCTCGGCGGTCCGCATGATCTTCTGACCGTGCTCGTCGGTGCCGGTCAGGTACCACACCTTCTCGCCGCGCTGGCGGTGCCAGCGGGTGAGGACGTCGCCCGCCACGGTGGTGTACGCGTGGCCCAGGTGCGGGCGATCGTTGACGTAGTAGATCGGGGTGGAAACGTAGTACGCCGGGGCGGTCGCCCCGGTGGTGCTGTGGTCTGCAGTGGCCGCCATGGTCGGAAAGCTTAGTCGGGCGCGCGGACCGCCCTCGACCGAGTTGTTCCCGGCCGGGGGCGGTCCCTCCTCGTCGCCCCGGTGTCAGCCCAGCAGCCGCGACCAGAACCGGGCCCAGCGTCCGCGCGGCCGGACGGGCTCGGCCACCGGGGGCGGCCCGGCCGGCTCGGCGTGCGCCGGGTAGCCGGGGGCGTGCTGCCACTGCTGGTCGGCGGTGGCCACCCGGCCCTCGCGCATGATCCGCACGGTGTGGCCGCCGCACCCCGGGCAGGTCGGCTTGAGCAGCGGGGACGGCACCCGGACGCCGTTGGCGTGGTACTCGAACACGACGTGGCCGTCCTTGCCCACGTGGTGCTCGATGTCGTACGCCTGCTCCCATCCGTACCCGCAGCGCAGGCACGCGAAGGAGTAGGCCTCCCGTACGGTTTCGACGGGAGTGTGCGGCCGGCCGGCCAGACCGGCGGTGCTCAGTGCGTTGCCACTGCGCGGGCTACCGACAACATCGCTCATGGCCGTCTCCCAGCGCCCGCCGGACGCTCGCCCGGCTGGGTCTTTCCCTTCCAGGAAATGCCCGGACATCCCCGGGTGACGCCCCACTTGTGAAGACTTGGATGCCGGTTGGGGAGCCCTATACGAAGGGCCTCCCCGGGACCGAAAACCGCGACCGAAGCTTCAGCTCAGCGGGTGTTTACCGGGGCCTTCCCTCCACGGTACGACTCCCCGTGAGCAACGCAACCCCCGGTATTCACCCCTGTCCCGGGGCTCCTCCCAGGCCTTCCCGCTTCGCCGCCACGACCGCGTCGAAGACCTCCCGCTTGGGCAGCGAGAGCTCCACCGCGACGGCCGCGATGGCCTCCTTGCGGCGCTCCCCGGCCTCCTCGCGGACGGCGACCAGCCGGGCCAGCTCGGCCGGGGTCAGCTCCTGGGGCGCGGCCGGCGGGGCGCCGGCGACCACGACGGTGATCTCGCCCTTGACGCCCTCGGCCGCCCAGGCCGCCAGTTCGCCGATCGGCCCGCGCTTGACCTCCTCGTAGGTCTTGGTGAGCTCGCGGCAGACGGCGGCCGGACGCTCGGGCCCGAACGCCTCGGCCATCGCCGTGAGCGCTTCGGCGATCCGGTGCGGCGCCTCGAAGAAGACCATGGTGCGCGGCTCGGCGGCGATCGTGGCGAGCTGCCGGGCGCGGTCGCCGTTCTTGCGCGGCAGGAATCCCTCGAAGGTGAAGCGGTCCACCGGCAGGCCGGACAGCGCGAGCGCGGTGAGCACCGCCGAGGGCCCGGGCACCGCGGTGACCTTGACGTCGGCGGCGACGGCGGCGGCGACCAGCCGGTAGCCGGGGTCGGAGACCGAGGGCATGCCGGCGTCGGTGACCAGCAGCACCCGGGCGCCGCCGAGCAGCGCCTCGACCAGTTCGGGGGTGCGGCCGACCTCGTTGCCCTCGAAGTAGGAGACCACCCGCCCGGCCGGGGTCACCCCCAGGGCCTGGGTGAGCCGGCGCAGCCGCCGGGTGTCCTCGGCCGCGATCACGTCCGCCGTGGCCAGTTCGTTGACGAGCCGGGGCGGGGCGTCCGAGACGTCGCCGATGGGGGTGCCTGCGAGAACGAGTACTCCTGTCACGGTCCCCATCCTTGCAGCTGTCGCGCGCCCGGGGCTTTTGGTGACGATTCGGTCAGCTTCCGAGGGAGCGGACACGCGTACGAAGAGCGCCCCTACGATGTGGCGGATGAACGGCGACACGGCGGCCCAGACGCCCACTGGTACGGACCACTCCGCGTACGGCGGTGTCGGCCTGCCGTCCCCCCGCTCGCCCCAGGCCGGGCCCGCGCCGCGGTCCGGACCGGCCGGCTGGCGCGAGCGCCTGGCCGGGCACGGCTGGACCGCCCGCGCCGCGGCGACGCTCACCGAGCGCCTGGCGCCGCCGATGCCGGACGGCCCCCGGGTGACGCCCCGGGACGTGCCGCAGTCGCCGCTGCTGCTGCGGATGGGCGTCTCGCTGCCGCAGGGCCTGTGGTTCTTCCTCTGCCGCTGGGCCGGCTGGCTCGGCCCGGTCGCGGTGGCGGTGTTCGCCGGCCTGCTGCGGTTCACGAACCTCGGGCAGCCGCACGCGATCATCTTCGACGAGACGTACTACGCCAAGGACGCGTACGCGCTCTGGCACGGCGGCTACGAGATCAGCTGGCCGGAGGACGCCAACGCCACGATCATGACGCCGGGCGCGGCCGTCCCGTACCGGGCGACGCCCTCGTACGTGGTGCACCCGCCGGTGGGCAAGTGGATCATCGGTGCGGGCGAGCAGCTGTTCGGCATGAACCCCTTCGGGTGGCGGTTCGCGGTGGCCCTGCTCGGCACCCTGTCGGTGCTGATGGTGGCCCGGATCGCCCGCCGGATGTTCCGCTCCACCCTGCTGGGCTGCGTGGCGGGCCTGCTGCTCTCGGTGGACGGCCTGCACCTGGTGCTCAGCCGGGCCGCCCTGCTCGACCTGGTGGTGATGTTCTGGACCCTCGCCGCCTTCGGCTTCCTGCTGCTGGACCGCGACCGCACCCGGGCCCTGCTGGCCCGGAGGCTGGGCGGCGTCGAGGACCCGCGGCTCGCCCAGCGGCTGAACCTGGGCTGGCGCCCGTACCGGATCGCGGCCGGCGTCTGCGTCGGCCTGACCTGCGCCACCAAGTGGAGCGGCCTGTACGTGGCGGCGGCCTTCGGCCTGATGACGGTGCTCTGGGACGTCGGCGCCCGCCGTCTGGCCGGCGCCCCGCGCCCGTTCCTGGCGGTGCTCGCCCGGGACGTGGTGCCGGCCTTCGTCTCGGTCGTCGTGGTGTCGGTCGCGGTCTACATCGCGTCCTGGTGGGGCTGGTTCGCCAGCAGCACCGCCCCCGGCCAGGGCGGCTGGGGCCGGGACTGGGCGGTCGGCCGTTCCACCGACTTCCCGTGGATACCCGGGGCCCTGCGCTCGCTGTGGCACTACCACTCGACGGTCTACGACTTCCACGTCGGCCTGAGCGACCCGCACACCTACCAGTCCAACCCGTGGTCCTGGCTGGTGCTGGGCCGGCCGGTGTCCTTCTTCTACGAGTCCCCCAAGTACGGCCAGGCCGGCTGCACCGCCGCCGACTGCGCCCGCGAGGTGCTGGGCATCGGCACCCCGCTGCTGTGGTGGACGGGCCTCGTGGCGCTGGCCTACTGCCTGTGGCGCTGGGCGGCCCGGCGGGACTGGCGGGCCGGCGCGCTGCTCTGCGGCCTGGCCGCCGGCTACCTGCCCTGGTTCGCCTACCAGCAGCGGACGATCTTCCTCTTCTACGCGGTGGTCTTCGTCCCGTTCCTGGTGCTCGCGGTGACCATGCTGATCGGCGCGCTGATCGGGCCGCCCGGCGCCTCCCGGGACCGCCGGATCATCGGTTCCGCGGCGGCCGGCCTGCTGATCCTGCTGATCCTCTGGAACTTCCTCTTCTTCTTCCCGCTGTTCACCGGGCAGACCATCCCGCTGGAGGACTGGCGCCGCCGGATGTGGTTCAACACCTGGATCTGATCCGCCCCGGGCACACCGGGTTCCCGCGATTCGTCCGTATGCGGTGCACAACACGTACCAGATCCGTCACAAGTGCCGGGCGATTCGCCAGCGCACCGATCCGTGCTGCCTAGGGTGGGGGGGTACCGCGTTTCCGGCCCCGGCCGGTTGCGCCCGGCCGCGAGACCCCTGGGGGACCTGCACCATGCGCAGTGGCGCGAAGATCGGCATCATCACCGGCGTGTCCATCGCCGTCCTCGCGGGCGGCGGCTACGGCGCGTACAGCCTGATGAACGACTCGGACGGCGGCCCCGGCGGCAAGAAGCCGCGCACCGTGGTCGCCGAGCCGCCGTCGGCCGAGCAGGCGACAGCCGGTCTGAAGGACTTCCTGACGGCCTGGGCGGCCGGCGACATCGCCAAGGCGGCCTCGCTGACCGACGACCCGGCCGCGGCCACGGCCGGTCTGACCGCCTTCCGCGACCAGGTCAAGCCGAGCGCGCTGACCCTCACGCCGTTCGGCCCGACCACCCAGCAGGTCTTCTCCGCCGCCACCGGCACCCCCGCCCCCGCCGCCAAGCCGTCCGCCGGGGCCTCCACGACGCCGGGCGCGACCGACACGCCGTCCGCCACCGCCACGCCCGGCCCCACCGGCACCCTGATGTCGTACAAGGCGCGCGCCGAGTTCGCGGGCACCAGCCGGGCCTGGGACTACCAGGGCTTCCTCGGCGTCGTGAAGATGAGCGACAACACCCCGGCCGTGCACTGGGCGCCGTCGGTGATCCACCCGCACCTGTCCGGCAACGAGACCATCGCCGTCCAGCCGGTCTTCGCCCCGCCGTCCACGGTGGTGGACCGCAACGGCAAGCCGGTCCAGGGCGCCTCGCTCACCCAGGCGCTGATGACCACCCTCCAGGAGAACGCCAACAAGCTGCTGCCGCCGGACCCGGCCAAGGACCAGGACGCGGGCAGCGCCGTGGTGATCTCCGACCCGGCCGGCAAGGGCGCCCAGGACAAGCTGTTCACCATCGTCGAGCCGAAGCCCGGCAAGCCGTTCAAGCTGACCATCGACAACACCCTGCAGGCCGCCGCCGAGAAGGCGATGACCGACCTGGGCGGCAAGCCGGCCTCCGTCGTGGCGATCGAGCCGAGCACCGGTCAGGTGCTGGCCTTCGCCAACTCGCCGGCCAACGGACAGAACCGGGCCTTCACCGGGCTGCTCGCGCCGGGCTCGACGATGAAGATCATCACTTCGGCGGCGCTGCTGGAGAACGGGGTCAACCCGGACACCGTGGTGGCCTGCCCGGAGAAGAGCGGCAACGCGCACCCGATCCCGAACTCGTTCCCGGGTGCCTTCCCGAACAACACGCTCCAGCAGGACTTCATGATGTCCTGCAACACCGCCTTCATCAATCAGGGCCTGGCCAGCCTCAAGCCCGAGACGCTGTCCGGCACGGCCAAGGACGTGTTCGGCATCGGCCTGGAGTGGAAGACCGGCCTGCCCAACACCGACGGCAAGGTGCCGGCGACGCCGGGCAGCAAGGACGAGCAGGCCATGAACTACATCGGCCAGGGCAAGGTCCAGATGAACCCGCTGGCCATCGCCTCGGTCGCCGCCACCGTGCAGAGCGGCGAGTTCAAGCAGCCGATCCTGGTGGCGGAGCTGCCGCAGCAGAAGGCCGCCCGCCCGCTCTCCCCCGACGTGGACGCCAAGCTGAAGGCGATGATGGCGGCCACCGCCACCGGCGGCACCGCCAAGGAGGTGATGGCCGGCATCACCGACAACGCGGGCGCCAAGACCGGCTCGGCCGAGGTCGCCGGGGTCGACGTCACCAACAGCTGGTTCACCGCCTACCGGGGCAACCTCGCGGTGGCCGCCGAGGTCCAGGGCGGCGGCCACGGCGTGGACGCGGCCGGCCCGGCCGTCGCCTCCATCCTGAAGGCCGCCGGCCGGTAGGCCCCCGGGCGAACGGCCCCCGAGCGAACGGCCCGCCCGGCCTCACGGCAGGGCGGGCCGGTGCTTTCTCAGCCGCGCGGCAGCGCGGGCTGCGGCCTCCCCCGCACCCGGCCGGGCGGGACCGGACGCCGGCTGCTCCAGCGGCGGGCCGCCAGCCGGGGCCAGATCATCAGCACCACCGGCAGCGCCAGGTACCCGAACCGCCCGGCCGGGGCCAGCATGAAGGCGATGGCGAGCCCGGCGGCCAGCAGGTCCGCCGCGGCGATCGCGGAGACCGGCGGCCGGGCCAGCAGCCAGATCGCCACCGCGACCAGGGCCACGGTCATCAGCGCCAGCGAGATCGCGTGCCCGGTCGGTCCGAAGCCGGCCAGCACCTTGCCGGGCAGCGGGCTGCCCGCCGGGGTGCGGATCGCCGTCATCCCGAGCGGGAAGCGCACCACCTGTTCGCGCAGCGCGTCCGGCTGGGCCAGCGCGGAGGGCAGGATCACCAGCGTGCTCACCCCGACCCCGATCAGCGCGGTCCGGGCCGCGGGGCGGCGGCCGTACAGCCGCCAGAGCAGCAGGACGGCGACCGGCAGCGCGGGCCAGGCCGTCCACTTCAGGGTGCAGGCGAGGGCGAGCACCAGTCCGGCGCCGACGGTGCGGTCCCGCTCGGCGAGCGCCATGGCCAGGCAGCAGACCCCGATCAGCGGCAGGTCCACCCCGCCGACCGCCAGGGCGAGCGCGATCAGCGGCGAGGCGGTGAGGACGGCCAGCGGCAGCAGCGGCGCGCGCGGGTCGCCGCCGCCGGGGCGGGCGGGCCGCAGCAGCCGCCAGGCGGCCAGCAGGCAGACGAAGAAGGTCAGCGCGAACCAGATCCGGGCGTCCCCGGCGACCCTCGCGAAGGCGGTGGAGTCGCCGAGCAGCTGGCGCGGCATCCCGAACAGGGACATCGCCGGCAGGTACGGGTTGTAGTCGGTGACCACCACCGGGTGCGGCAGGTACGCGGTGCCGGTGGTGAGCAGCAGGTGGGCCGAGCGTTCGACCACCATGACCTCGGACTGGTGGCGACCGTTCAGGGCGAGCAGGGCCAGCGGGACCAGGACGGCCCCGACGAGGGCGACCGAGGCGGCGGCGCGGGCCGCGAAGCGACGCGGCAGGGTCAGGCAGAGCAGTCCGGCCAGGACGTAGGCGGGGGCCGCGATCAGGCCCCACAGCCGCTGGTTGGCCAGGTCGGACACGAGCGGGAAGGCGGCGGCCCAGCCGGCCGCGACCAGGCAGCCGAGCAGTTGGACGGTCCGCATCGAGGCGAGCCCGGCGAGCCGGGCGCCGTTCAGCCGATCGGGCGTGGGCGGAAAGGTGCTCTCGCCACGCTGTCGGGGGAAGGGGCGGACGGAGAAGCCGCGCGGCGGTCGTCCGGGTCCGGACGACGCCTCGGTCGCGGAGGTCTGGGCCGGCGTTCTGCTGCGGCCGGTGAAGCGGCCGCGCGGGCGGAAGTAGCCGGGCGTGCGGGTGCTCACCATGGTGGAAGGTTATGGGTGGGAGCCGGGCCCTGTCGCCATGGCGTTGGACACCGGACGGGCGTTGGCGGGAAAAGGGCCGTCGGCCGCCTCGGCGGCCGGCGGCCCTTCACCCGGGTTTTGCTTCCGGGTCAGTCGGCGGAGCTGTCCGAGGACACGGACGGCTGCCCGGCCTGCTCCAGCCGGGAGTGCCTGATGCTGTAGCCGAAGTAGACGACCAGGGCGACGGCGAGGGCGATCGCCCCGGCCCGGAAGGTGTCGGCGTGCAGACCGGTGATCAGGTAGATGCAGAAGCCGACGCTGATCAGCGGGACGACCGGGTAGCCGGGCACCTTGAAGCCGCGCGGCAGGTCGGGCTGGGTGCGGCGCAGCACGATCACGCCGATCGAGACCACCGAGAAGGCGATGAGCGTGCCCAGGCTGGTGATGTCGGCCAGGACCCGCAGCGGGATGAACGCGGCCAGCGCGCCGACGCCGAGGCCCACCACGATGGTGTTCCAGATCGGGGTGCCGGTGCGCGGGGAGAGCTGGGCGAAGCGCTTGGGCAGCATGCCGTCGCGGCCCATCGAGTACAGGATGCGGGTCTGGCCGTAGATCACCACGAGGGTGATGCTGAAGATCGAGACGATCGCGCCGAAGGCGAAGACCATCGCGGGCCAGCTCTGGCCGGTGATGTCCTGGAGGATCTGGGCGAGGCCGGCCTCCTGGCCGTCGAACTTCTGCCAGGGCTGGGCGCCGATGCCGGCCAGGGCGACCAGGATGTAGAGCAGGGTCACCACGACCAGCGAGATGATGATCGCCATCGGCAGGGTGCGGCGCGGGTTCTTGACCTCCTCACCGGCGGTGGACACGGCGTCCAGGCCGATGAAGGAGAAGAAGATGCTGGACGCGGCGATCTGGACGCCGCTGAAGCCGAGCGGCATGAACGGGCTCAGGTTGCCGGAGTGGAAGCCGGTGAGCGCCACGCCGATGAACATCAGCAGGATCAGGATCTTGATCGCGACCATCACCGCGTTGACCTTGACCGACTCGCTGACGCCGCGGATCAGCAGGACGCAGACCATGGCGACCAGCAGCAGCGCCGGCAGGTTGAACCAGTGGGTGCTGTCCGGCGCGCCGGAGAGCTCCTCGGGGATCGTGAACCCGAAGGCCAGGTCGAAGAACTTGTTCAGGTACTCGGCCCAGGTCACCGCGATCGCGGAGGCGGAGACGCCGTACTCCATCAGCAGGCAGATGCCGACGCCGAAGGCGACGCCCTCGCCGAGGGTGGCGTAGGCGTAGGAGTACGAGGAGCCGGAGACCGGGATCGCGGAGGCCATCTCGGCGTAGCAGAGCGCGGTGAGTCCGGCGGTGACCGCGGCGATCACGAAGGACAGGATGACGGCCGGGCCGGCCGAGGGCACCGCGGTGTTCAGCACGAAGAAGATGCCGGTGCCGATGGTGGCGCCGATGCCGATCGAGGACAGCTGCCACAGCCCGATCGAGCGGCGCAGGTGGATGCCGGAGCGCCCGCCCTCCTCGGGCGCACCGGCCGGGAGGGAGTTCTTGCCTTCGGTCTCGGCGATCAGTGTCGAGACGGGCTTGCGTCGCAGCAGACGCGCACCAAGGGTGTTGCTGGCCAAAACTGCGGTCCTTCTGGGCGGGGGAGGGTGTCCTGGTGGCTGGTCACCCGAAACACCCTGGGGTGTCATCGGGGATCAACCGAACAAACATGGGACAGTACCCGGCGAAAGCACCAGTGTCGCAAACGAACAGTCCCAACCGGCGCATTGTCCGAATTGGCGCACAGTGATGTACAAACCGGACACTTCGTAAACGGCGCTTCTACCTCCCGGCGATTAAAGCAGCAGGCCGGCGCCCTGCGGCGATCACCCGCCGAGCACCGCCCGCATCACCGACCGGGCGATCGGCGCGGCCAGGGCACCACCCGTCACATCGGTGGCCCCGCTGTCCGCGACCACCACGGCCACCGCCACCGGCGGCACCGCGTCCGAGCCGGCCGGCCCGGCCCAGGCGATGAACCAGGCGTACGGCGTCCCACTGTTGTCCACCCCGTGCTGGGCCGTCCCGGTCTTGCCGCCGACCACCGCCCCGGCGATCCGGGCGTTGCCGCCGGTGCCGTTCTCCACCACGTCCGTCATCAGCCCGCGCACCTGCTCGGCCACCGCCGGGGTCATCGCCCGCTTGTACACGGACGGCCGCATCAGCTGCACCGTGGTGCCGTCGCTCCTGGTCAGCCTGTCCACAAGCTGTGGACGCATCACCGTCCCGTCGTTGGCGACCCCCGCCGCGACCATCGCCATCGTCAGCGGGGTGGCCGCCGTGTCGAACTGCCCGATCGAGGAGAGCGCCAGCTGCGACTCGTCCATCCGGGTGTCGAAGTTCGACCGGGCCGCGCGCACCGGGACGTCCAGCCCCGGGTCGTTGAAGCCGAAGTTCGCGGCCATCCCGGCCATCCGGTCCAGCCCGGTCCGCACCCCCAGGTAGCCGAGCACGCTGTTGCAGCTGGCGGTCATCGCGGCGGCCAGCGACAGGCCCGGCCGGTCGCAGACCGGGGTGTCGTTGACCAGCGGCGTGGTCGTGCCGGGCAGCACGTACGGGAAGGGCGCCCCGGTCGGCGCGTCCGGGTCGGTGACCACCCCGTCGGCCAGCGCGGCCGCGGCCGTGACCACCTTGAAGGTCGAGCCCGGCGGGTACGTCTGGCGCAGTGCCCGGTTGAGCATCGGCTCGTCGGCGTCGGCCTGCAGGCGGTTCCAGGCCTCCTGGTCGTCGGCGCCGTGCCCGGCGAAGGCGCCCGGGTCGTAGGAGGGCGTGCTGGCCAGCGCCAGGATCCGCCCGGTGGCCGGCTCGATCGCGGCGACCGCGCCCTTCCGGTCGCCGAGCCCGCGCATCGCGGCCTGCTGGGCGGCCCGGTTCAGCGTGGTGCGGACGTCCCCGCCGGGGTTCTGCCGACGGGCCACGGCGTCCAGGAGCGACCAGCCCGCCAGCCGGCCGTCGGTGCCGGTCAGCAGCTCGTCCTCGGTCCCCTCCAGCTGGGTGGTGCCGTACGCCTGCGAGGCGAAGCCGGTGACGGCCGCGTAGGTCGGGCCGTCGGTGTAGCTGCGCCGGTACGCGTACCGGCCGCCGGTCGGTACGGAGCCGGTCACCGGGTCCGCGCCGACCAGGATGTCGCCGCGCGGCCGGGCGTACCGCTCGATGGTGAGCCGCTGGTTGGCGCTGTTGCGGTCGAGGTCCTTCGCCTGGAACACCTGCACCCGGGTGGCCTGGGCGCACAGCGCCGCGACCAGCAGCAGGCAGAAGGTGCCCGCCCGCCGCCCGGTCACCGAGATGCCCGGCAGCCCCTGCGGGCCGTTGCCCCGGGGGCGGGCGCGCGTCACCGGACCTCCCGGGGCCCGGGCCCGCGCGCGGTGTCACTCATCCGCACGAGCAGCGCGACGATGATCCAGTTGGTGACCACGGAGGAACCCCCCTGGGCGATGAACGGCATGGTCATCCCGGTCAGCGGGATCAGCGCGAGCACCCCGCCCGCCACCACGAACACCTGGAGGCCGACGATCGCGGCCAGCCCGATCGCCAGCAGCCGCCCGAACGGGTCGCGCAGCGCGATGCCGGTCCGGAAGCCCCGCGAGACCAGCACCGCGTACAGCAGGAACACCGCGATCAGCCCGGTCAGCCCGAGCTCCTCGCCGATGGTGGCGAGGATGAAGTCCGACTTGGCGGCGAAGCCGATCAGCACCGAGTGCCCGTTGCCGAGCCCGGTGCCCAGCTCACCGCCCCAGGCGAAGGCGAACAGCGACTGGGCGATCTGGTTGGCGCCCCGGCCCGCCTCGATCGAGCCCAGCGGGTCCAGCCAGTCCGCGACCCGGCTGTGCACGTGCGGCGACAGCCGTCCCACCGTCACCGCCCCGACCGCGGCCAGGCCCAGGCCGATGACGATCCAGCCGGTGCGCGCGGTGGCCACGTAGAGCATCACCACGAACAGGCCGAAGAACAGCAGCGAGGTGCCGAGGTCGGTCTCCAGCACCAGGACGCCGACGAACGCCGCCCAGATCAGCAGCACCGGCCCGAGCACCCGCCCCGGCGGCAGCCGCAGGCGCCGGATCCGGCGGCCGGTGAGCGCCAGCGCGTCCCGGTGCACCGCCAGGTAGGCGGCGAAGAAGACCGCCAGCAGGATCTTGGCGAACTCCCCGGGCTGGAAGGAGAGCGGCCCGATCACGATCCAGATCCGGGAGCCGTACACCGGCGGGAAGAAGATCGGCAGCACCAGCAGGACCAGGGCCACCAGCGCCCCGATGTGGGCGTAGCGCTGCAGCCGCCGGTGATCGCGCACCAGCAGCACCACGGCGATGAACAGCGCCACCCCCAGGGCCGACCAGAGCAGCTGGGTGGGGGCGGCGGCGCGTCCCGGGGTGGCCCGGTCGAGCCGGTGGATCACCACCAGCCCGATCCCGTTCAGCAGCACCGCGATCGGCAGCAGCAGCGGGTCCGCGTACCGGGCCCGCCACCGGACCACGGCGTGCGCCGCCAGGGCGAGCACGCCGAGCGCGGCACCGTACTCGGCCGCGTCGGCCGGGACGCGGCCGTCGAGGTCGACGCCGACCTCGACGTAGCCGAACACGGCGATCAGGACGGCGCCGACCACCAGGACGAGCTCGGTGGTGCGTCTGGTCGGCACCGGCCGGCTCGGCCCGGCGGCGGATCTCGACACGGCGGAGGGTGTCGCCACGGACCGTCCTGGGGATCGGGAAGGGCCCGGTGCCGCCGGCCGGGGGATGCCGATCGGGGCGGACCGGCGCCGGGGCCGGTCCGCCCCGACGGGAGCGGCGGTCGGGCGGAGGGTCAGACGGCGGCCTGGGCCCGGGAGGCCTCGACGGTCGCCTTCAGCTCGGCCTCGGCCTCGGCCGAGAGCGAGGTCTGGATGATCCGGCCGCCGAACCGGGCCAGCGCCGGGACGACCTTGTCGGCGGTCGCCTTGCGCACCAGCAGGAAGACCGCGGCGGTGCCGGGCTGGAGGTGCTCGCCGACCTGGCGCATGAAGTCGTCGTCCACCCCGATGTCGGTGGAGGCGCCGACGGCCGCCCCCGTCGCTCCGCCGACCGCCGCGCCCACCAGGGGCATGAAGAACAGCAGGCCGATGACCCCGCCCCAGAGCGCGCCGCTCGCGGCGCCCGCCCCGGTCGTGCTGACCTGCTGGTGCAGCTTGATCCTGCCGTCCGCGCGACGCTCGACGACGACCGCGTCCTCCAGCTCGATCAGCTTCTGCTTCTGGAGCCCGATCGCCTCGTCGCGCACCGCCTGGGCGGTGGCGAGGTCCGGGTAGGCGATCGCGAAGAGGTTGCTCACTGCGGGGTCCTTCCAGGGTGTCGGACAGGCCGGCCGGGTCCCGGTGCCACCGCGGTGGCACCGTGTCCCGATTCCGCACCCTAGCGAGGGTTATCCATATTTATGGACTATTCGCTGCGGTGTGTCCGCCATTGGCGGAATCGTCCGGGCCCGCCGGTCCGTCCCCGGGGCCGTCACTCCGGCCGCCGCCCGGCCAGCGCCGCCACCCCCGCCCCCACCGCGGCCAGCAGGACGACGGCGGCCGACAGGCTCGCCCACGGCACCTCGATCCGTCCGGTCCGGGCCGCCGACACCAGACCGCGCACCGCCGTGTTGGCCGGCGAGACCGGCACCACCAGCAGCAGCGTGGCCAGCCCCAGCGCCGTCGGGATGCCGTACTGCGGGCGGAGCAGCACCGGACGGTTCGCCAGCGCCCCGGCCAGCACCCCCAGCAGCGCGCTGACCACCGAGGCCGCAAGACCGGCCGCCACCGCCGCCCCGGCCCCCGGCTCCTGCCGCGCCCCCGGGTCGGCCACCGGCCCACTGGTCCACCAGACCGCCGCCACCTGGCCGGCCGCCAGCACCAGCGACACCGTCAGCGCCGCCAGCAGCGCCCCCAGGTGGACCCGGACCGGGCCCGCCGCCGCCACCAGGCAGGCCCGCGAGGCCGGCGGCTCCGCGCTCAGCACGCTGCGCACGTACCAGGCGCTCACCGGCAGCAGCACCCCCGCGCCGAAGCCGAGGCCGCCCAGCAGCGGATCGCCCGCCGCCACCCCGACCACCAGCAGCAGCGCGTACGCCAGGAACGGCGGCAGCCAGGCGTGCGAGCGCAGCAGCAGCTCCAGGTGGTAGCGGGTCAGCGCCCCGATCCGCGCCGTCACCGCTGCCCCTCCTCGCGCCGCCGCACCGCCAGCACCCGGACGGCCGGGCGGCCCAGCAGCAGCCGGCGCAGCAGCGCGTCCGAGTGCGCGGCCGGCACCGCCAGCCGCACCGCCGTCCCGGCCAGCGCGGTGACCTCCGGCGCCCCCGGCAGCAGCGGAGGAAGCGGGGCACCGTCCGGGACGTCCACCTCGACCTCCATCACCGGCCCGTCCCGCGGCGGCTCCTGGGGACCGTCCTCGACGGGCCGCAGCACGCCGTCCGTGCCGACCCCGTAGGCGGCGCTGGTCAGCCCGGCCAGCCGGGCCGGGTCGTGGTCGACGAACAGCACCGTGCCGCCCGCCGCCGCCCGCTCGGCGGCCGCCTCGTCCAGCACCGCCCGCGCCTGCGGGTCCAGCCCGGTCCAGGCCTCGTCCAGCAGCAGCACCCGCGCCTCGGGGAGCAGCGCCTGGGCGACCGCGACCTTCTGGCAGGTGCCCTTCGACAGCCGGCTCAGCGGCGTGCCCGCCCGGTCCGCGACGCCGAACCGGTCCAGCCACTCCCCCGCCCGCCGCCGCGCCCGCTCCGCCGACAGCCCGTGCACCCGGCCCACCCTCAGCAGGTAGGAGGAGGCGTCGAAGGGCAGCGCCGGCGGGAAGCGCTCGGGCACGTACGCCGCCGGGCCGGGCCGCACCACCCGCCCCGTGCTCGGCCGCTCGATCCCGGCGATCAGCCTCAGCAGCGTCGACTTGCCGCTCCCGTTGCGCCCGGCGATCCGCACCAACTCCCCCGGCCCGAGCGCCAGGTCCACCCCGCGCAGGATCCACCGCCCGCGCCGCCCGTACCGCTTGCCGACCGCCGCCAGCTCCATCGCGCCCCCTCCGCCGTCCGATGCGTACGGAAGGCTATCCACGACGCGTAAGCCCGGCGTCAGCGAATTGCGCACCGATGCGCCGGAGTTCGCGCCGGAGCTGGTTGAGGCACGATCCGGACTCGTTTCGCCACGATGAACTGATGATCCCTAGGATCGGCCGGGTGACTACCGGACGACGACCACAGACCAGGCTCGGCAGCCTGCTGGCGGCCCTGGCGATAACGGGCGCCTCGCTGCTCCTCGGCCTGCCCGCCCACGCCGACGAACCATCAGCCGGGGCCGCCCCCGCATCCAAGGAGGCCCCACGGGTCGACCTCGTCCTGGACGTCAGCGGCTCCATGACCGCCACGGACATCCAGGGCAAGAGCCGCATCTCGGTGGCCCAGCAGTCGCTGAACGAGGTGATCGACGCACTGCCTTCGGAGACCGAGTTCGGCATCCGCACCCTGGGCGCGAACTACCCCGGCAACGACAAGGCCCAGGGCTGCCAGGACACCAAGCAGCTCTTCCCGGTCGGCAGGACCAACAAGGTCGAGGCCAAGACCGCCGTCGCCACCCTGCGGCCCACCGGCTGGACCCCGATCGGTCTGGCCCTGCGCGGCGCCGCCCAGGACCTCGGCAAGGGCGAGACCACCCGCCGCGTGGTGCTGATCACCGACGGCGAGGACACCTGCACCCCGCCCGACCCGTGCGACGTCGCCCGCGAGCTCGCCTCCCAGGGCATCCACCTGGTGGTCGACACCCTGGGCCTGGCCCACGACGACAAGACCCGCCAGCAGCTGCTCTGCATCGCCAACGCGACCGGCGGCACCTACACCGACGTCCGCACCCAGGAGCAGCTCACCGACAAGGTGAAGCAGCTGGTCGACCGCTCCAACGACACCTACACCGTGGCCCCGGTCAAGACCGCCGGCACCGACAAGTGCGAGAGCGCCCCCGTGCTCGCCCCGGGCGTCTACACCGACCGCGAGAAGTTCTCCGAGCACCGCGTCTACAAGGTCCCGGTCAAGTCCGGCCAGGAACTGCGCGCCTCGGTCAGCGTCGCCCTCGACCGCCCGGTCGCCCGGGACTACGGGGTGCTGCTCCAGGCCACCAGCGCGGCCGGCCAGGAGCTGGTCCGCGGCACCGACGCCGGCAGCGGCCGCACCGACGTGGTCTCCACCGGCCTGCGCTGGTCCACCGACGACTCCAAGGGCTACGTCACCGCGAGCCCCACCGCCTCGAAGGGCTCCAAGGAGAAGCCGGAGACCACCGTCTGCCTGGTCGTCAGCAACTCGCTGGCCCCGCAGAACGGCGTCCTGGCCGACCCCGGCATGCCGCTGGAGCTGACCGTCGACCTGGCCTCCGCCTCGCCCGCCCCGGAGGGCGCCGCGATGGGCCTCGGCCGCGGCTGGATCCTGCTGCTCACCCTCACCCTGGCCGGCCTGGCCTTCGGTCTGGTCTTCGGCTGGATCGCGCGCTGGCGGATCGCCGTCTGGCGGGAGAACTGACCATGCGTACGACGATTCGCGGCGCCCTCGCCGCCCTCGCCCTGCTGCCCGCCCTGGCCCTGAGCGCCCTGGGCGCCCCGGCGGCCTCGGCCGCCTCGCCGTCCCCCTCGGCGAGTGCCAACGGCACCCCCGCCCCGGCGACCAAGGCCGGCACCTCGTTCCTGACCGCGGTCAACCTCTCCCCCGGCCAGGACGCCAACGTCTCCGTCTCCACCGGTGACTACCTGTACTGGGCGTTCGGCGCCTCCGAGGGCCAGACCCCGACGGTCGACCTGACCGTCAACCTGGCCCCCACGGCCGACCGGCACGGCCCGCAGACCTGGTCCGTCGAGGTCTTCGACGGGCTGCGCCGGCGGCAGTCGTGCACCGCCGGCACCCAGAACGCCACCGCCGAGCAGAGCACGGCCGCCCTGGCGCTGAACTGCACCCTGCGCGAGGTCCGCACGTGGGCCGAGCCGTGGTCCGGCGACCCGCTGCCCGGCACCTACTACGTGCGGCTGTCGGTCAGCGACGTCCCGCAGCCGGACCTCGGCCTGGCCTCCTCGGTCCAGCTGCACGTCGCCGCCAAGGGCGACGCCGACAACGCCCAGCCGGAGGGCGGCGAGCTGAAGGCCCCGCTGGTCCCGCCGGTCGGCGGCGGCGCGAGCACGGCCAAGGCGGCCGCCCCGGTCGCCCAGGAGGAGCACTGGTACACCGGCTGGTTCTCCGGCTGGAACAGCCGCTGGTACTGGACGATCGCCGGCGGCTTCCTGGCCGCGCTGGCCGGCGTCCTCGGCTACAAGCTGACCCGGCACCCGCGCGGCCACCGGCCCGGCCACTACGGCGCCGTCCCGGCCCAGGGCTCCCACCACAGCGGCAGCTACAACGGCTCCGACCGCCCCTGAGGCACCCCCGCGGCGTGTTCGGGCGGCGGCCGTCAGCCGCGGAAGAGGTTGTGCCCCACGTCGGACGGGACCTCGTCCTGGACCGGCTCGCTGCCCGGCCCCGGCACGTGCTCGCCGGGGATCGGCTCGTCGCCCTCCCGGTGCAGCAGCACCACCCCGTCCTCGGCCCACAGCTGCCGGTAGCCGTGCGCCAGCAGCAACCGGATCCGCTCGGCCTGCTCCTTGTCCGTCTTGAACGGGAAGGACCGCTTGTCGCCCCGGGTGAGCACGTACTCGCGCCCGCGCGGCGTGCCGTCGACCAGCACCACGTCCGCCCGGGCGGTCAGCCGCGGCGCGATCTGGTTGTCCGCCTCGACGGACGCCCCGTCCGGGATCAGCGCGGCCGCCCGCACCAGCGCCGCCTCGCTCGTCTTCGGCGCCCAGGACGACGGTACGGCCAGCGGCAGCAGCCCGATCGGCACCGCGGCGACCAGCGCGATCCCGGCCGCGCCGAGGCCGAGCCGGCGGGCCCGCCGCACGCTCCGCTCCGGCCGCCCCGCGGCGCTCAGCCGGCCCAGCACCTCGATCGCGGCGGTGAGCAGGATCGGCCACAGCAGCGAGTCGTAGTGCCGGGCGATCGACCAGTGGTTGGGGTTGCTGGACAGGATCCGCTCGGCCAGCAGCGGCAGCGCGCACAGCACGGTGGCCGAGCGCAGCGGCAGCAGCAGCGTGGTGCCGAACAGCCACAGCAGCAGCAGCGGCTTGAGCGGCTGGTCGAAGGCGGCCTGCACCAGCAGGAACGGGTCGTGCAGCAGGTTGCGCAGCGCGTCCCCGCCGTCCGTGCCGAGCGAGCCGTAGTTCCAGTAGTAGCCCGGCTGCCCGCCCATCGCCGGGATCAGCCAGGTGATGGCGACGGCCGAGGCGACCGGCCCGCCGAGCAGCAGCCCCAGGCCGGTGAAGCGGCCCGCCCGGTCCTCCGTACGGCGGGTGCGCAGCAGCAGCACCAGCCCGTACGCCCCGACCATCAGGCCGAGGTCCTCCTTGGTGCAGCACAGCAGTACGGCGGCGAGCACCACCGTGCCGTACCGGCGGGCCAGCCCGCGCTCCAGCATCAGCAGGGTCAGCGGCACCGCGAAGGCGACCTCGTGGAAGCCCACCCGGGCGGCGACCAGCAGCGGCCAGCCGAGGCCGTACACCAGGCCGGCCAGGTCGGCGGCCCGGCGGCCGGTGCGCGGCTCGGCGGCGGCGAAGGCGTACCCGGCGATCCGCCGGACCAGTGGCACCCCGGCCGCGAACAGCAGCGACTGCCCGATGATCAGCGAGCGCGGGTCGTCCCAGATCCAGTACAGCGGGGCGAGCAGTGCCAGCACCGGCGAGAAGTGGTCGCCGAGCAGCGAGAAGCCGGGCGGGAACTCGTGGTGGAAGCTCTTCAGCGTCGAGACGGGCAGCCCGAAGTGGGCGTAGCCGCGCACGCCCTGGTCGAAGATGCCGAGGTCGAAGCCGCCGAGCGACACGGACGTCCAGCCCTGCAGGCCGATGGCGCAGGTCACCGCGAAGCAGAGCGCGGTGAGCAGCAGGGTGCGCCGGGCCGGGCCGAGCAGGACGGCCTCGGCCAGCCGGCGGGCGGCGGGCACGGCGGCGGCCGGCGGCGGGGGTGCGGTCTGGGTGGTCACGTCGGGTCCGATCCGTCCGGTCTGGGTCCGTGGGTCCGGCCGTCAGGTCCGGTTCGTCAGTGCGGGATCGCGGTCCAGCCTGGCGCCCAGCAGGGCCCGGACCCCTCCGCCGGCGGCCTCCACGGCCTGCCGCCGGGCGCGGTACAGCCGCACGCCCAGGACGACCAGGACGGCGATGGCGATCGGCGGGTAGATCGCGCCGGGCAGCTGCCAGTACCAGGCGACCCCGCGGCCCCAGCGGTGCGGCACCGTCCACATGACGTGCGAGAGGAAGACCAGCAGGGTCAGGCCGAACAGGACCCTCCGGGCCGTGGTCCTGGCCTCCACCGCCAGCAGGGCGAGGAGCGGGATGCACCAGACCCAGTGGTGGGTCCAGCTGATCGGCGAGACCAGCAGCGCGGTGAGCGCGGCGCAGACCGCGCCCCAGGCGTCGGCCCGGCGCAGCACCCGCGCGGAGCGCCCGGCCAGCACCGCCACGCCGAGCCCGAAGGTCGCGACCAGCGCCGAGGCGATCAGCCCGACCAGGCCCGGGTCGTTGACGTCCAGCAGCCGGCAGACGGCGCCGCGCAGCGACTGGTTGTCCACCAGGACGGTCACGCCGACCCGGCTCGGGTCCCAGAGGTAGGTGGTCCAGAACCCGTACGAGGCGTCGGGCAGCACGGCCCAGCCGATCAGGCCCGCCGCCAGGAAGGTGCCGGCCGAGACCAGGGCGGCCCGGACCCGGCCGGTCAGGAACAGGTAGACGGCGAACAGGCCCGGGGTGATCTTGATGGCGGTGGCCAGGCCGATGCCCACGCCCTTGAGGCGGTGGCGGTCCGGGCGGGTCAGGTCCCACAGGACCAGGCAGAGGATGCCGAGGTTGACCTGCCCGTACTGGAAGGTGGTGAAGACCGGCTCCAGCCAGATGCCCAGGCCGGTCGCCAGGATCACCACGGCCGCCCGGTGCTGCTTCGGCCAGCCGGCCAGCTTGAGCGACAGGTGCACGGCCGCGGCGAGCAGCGCGTAGTTGAGGAGCATCACCAGGACGCGCAGGGTGCTCACGTCGAACCAGGTGCTCGGCACGAAGAGCATCGCCGCGAACGGCGGGTAGGTGGCCGGCAGGTCCCAGCCGGGCAGCCGCATCGCGTAGAGGTCCTCGCCGCGGACGACGGCCTGGCCCTCGGCCCGGTAGACCAGCATGTCGACCATGGTGGCCCCGTGGCTGTGCCGGAACCAGGCGAACACCGCCAGTGACACCGCCGCCACGCAGACTGCCGGGAGGGTCCAGGAATTCGGTCTTCCGGTTTCCGCTGCGCCTCCGGGATTCTCCGGACCCGACCGCCGCACCCACCGTTTCAGACCGAACTCGCGCACCGCGATGGCACCCCGTTGAGATAGACCAGATCGTTCCCTCGTCAGCGTCTGGGCCCACCCACCATAACCGACCCCTCCGAGCCCCAAACCGCGTCAGAAACGGGCCCGGAAGGGTGATGTGATCTCCCCCACAGCGAACCCCGGGTGGCGGCGGCCCCGGACCTGGAGCCCAAAACGCGAAATCCCGCCGGGAGTTGCCTCCCGGCGGGATTTCGTCGACCGGCCTGAGCCGGTCCGTTGGGTGGAGCTGAGGGGATTCGAACCCCTGACCCCCTCGATGCGAACGAGGTGCGCTACCGGACTGCGCCACAGCCCCAACGAGAAGAAACTCTAGCACCTTTCGGAGGGGGTCCGTGACCACCCCCCGGGTCGCGGTGCCGCTCGGGGGGCGGCCGGGGCTATTCGTTGGCCGCGCGCGGGCGCGACTCGGGGGCGTGCGGCTCGGCGTACTGGTCGAACAGCGGGGTCTTGCGGGACTCGGCGGGGCGCCCGGCGGTCCAGGTGCCGGGGGCCGACAGGTCGAGGCCGCGGGAGACCCGGGGGGCGACCGGGGCTGTCACGTAGGTGGGCAGCGGGACGGGCACCGGTTCCCAGGAGTCCGGGCCGGCCGCTCCGCGCTCGCGCATGCCGTCGACCCACTCCTCGTGCTCGGTCGCCTCGGCCACCGCGGAGGCGGAGGACACCGAGACGGTGGCCTGCTCCGGGTCGGCCGCCAGCCGCAGGTGCGGCCGGCGCGCGGCCCGCCCTCCGGCGGGCG